>CAYNBL010000001.1:0-81383 GCA_964395205.1 uncultured bacterium
GCCAAATTCCGGCCCCAAGAGAAAGAAATACCTGACGTGTTTTAATAGCCAGTCCGATTGCCAGCAGTGGAGGTAAAAGCGAAAGCCAGCCATATGTTTCCATGGTTGCTCCTAATTTCAGTATTAAATCGGTTTGGGTCTGTCCCTGTGCTTTGTATTATAGTTTAAAATTATTAAAAATAAAAGCTAGAATTAAATATTCATGGGCTGGAAGCCCCAAGGCAGTAGTTGTATTGTATTGTTACTTGGCTCTTCTTTATAACTTTGATTTTTATGCTTTTACTTATCAATTTGATTAGTAGACACAAATTGATAGATCCACCCTTGTGCGTTCCAAGAAAGGGGCAACCAGGCTATATTGATCAGGGCAATAATCGCATAAGTCAGGGTTGTGTCGGGCCAGAGGCTTTGGGGAAATGACAGTAAATATCTAATGATAAAAACATTAACCTCAAAGAAGAAGATGCCCGTACGAAAACCTTTTGTCATCTTCCAGCTTGTTTTGAATGCGTCCAAGATGGGCATATCGCGGTCAACAATAAGATATTCAATAAAATATAACGCCAGCAGAAAGAACAGACCGGGAATAATAAATAATGTCAACCCGACACCAATCACTAAATATTTAAGGATCATTGCAATAAAATACTGGGGGAAACGCTTTATTTTCATGCGCAAATAGGTCATGGGTTGAACACCGCTCAAGCCGGCAAGGACAAAGGTAACCACAAAAAAATTGATACAAATCATTACCAGCATCAATCCCCCCATCCAAAGCATAAAATTGGGTGGAAGCATTTCAAGGGCATTTTCCATGGTAAGGATCTCATTAATATTCATGTCTTTTAACATGATATTTCCAAAAATATCGGCGACCGATAATAAAAGCGTTAAAACAAGAAATACCCAGAGTTTCTTTTGCATTTCCTGCCAACCGTATTTGAATGCCGGGATCAGTGTGAACATGTATTTACCTATATTTAGAATTCCAACTAATTTACAACTCATAAGTTAAAAGACAAACGCATAAAGACAAAAGTGTAGAGACGCGATGCATCGCGTCTTTACTCCCCATATGATCCAATAAATTCTTTTCGTCAATTGATGATTATTATTTATATTACATGAAATAGGAGATAAACATGCATGAATTCACTTTACATATGCCAACAAGGTTTGTTTTTGGATATGGCGCTTTCCAGCGTGCCGGAAAAGAGATACGCCGACATGCCCTAAAAGTCCTTATCGTTTGTTCTTCCGGCTCTGTCATAAAAAACGGCTATCTTGATAATCTGATAAATCAACTTGGGGAAGTCGGTGTGCGTGCGGATGTCTATGACAAAGTAATGCCCAATCCTCGGGCGAGCATGATCGATGCCGGTGGTAGATTGGCCAAAAACTTGAATGTTGATGTGGTTGTCGGTCTGGGCGGCGGTTCCGCCATGGATGCCGCAAAAGGAGTCGCCATCGTTGCGAAGAACGATGGTTCGATCTGGGACTACACGGCAGGACATAAAACAGTCCACGATTCTTTACCCGTGATCTGTATTCCTACGCTCAGTGCGACCGGTTCCGAAGGAAATGCATATGGTGTTGTCTCAAACGATGAAACAATGGATAAAAGTGCTTTTGTGTGTTATGGAGCCCGCCCGGTCGTTTCTATCATTGATCCCGAGCTAACAAGTACCGTTCCCGTTGACTATCTTTATGATGGTGCGGTAGATATTATCACTCATTCGACCGAAGCCTATTTTTCTTCCGGTGAAGATACCGTTTTAAATGACGGAATTACACTGGCGCTGGTTAAAAGTGTAGTTGAATCTCTTGACCGCCTCAAAAAAGACCCGAAAGATAAAGATGCTCGTTCAACATTTACATGGGCATCAACCGTTGCTCTTGTGGGCATCAACGATGCCGGTCGCGAAGGACCCTTTCCGATACATTCAATTGAACATGCGCTGAGCGGTATGTATGATATTTCACACGGTCGTGGACTTGCAATGCTCTTCCCAAAGTATCTTGAAATGTTCAAGGATATTCTTTCAGAAAAGATCATTGATTTTGGGAAAGTGTTCGATCCAAGCGCAGTAAGTGCCGATGAAGCGATATTAGCGTTTCGCGCATGGCTTAAAAGCATCGATCGTGATTTGATGTTTTCTGATTTGGATATTCCGGGCGACAAACTTGAAGAACTTGCTGATTCTGTTCTCAGAACAGCGGGCAACAAGCACAATCAGATCGGGGCACCTGAAGCGATGGGAAAAGAAGAGATCATTAAGCTTTATAAAATGTGTATTTGATTGAGACAATAGATACGAATCTGTAGAGACGCAAAATCTTACGTTTCTACATGAACAAAATTTGTGTTTAAAGTAAAAACAGCGGCAAATGTCGCTGTTTTTACTTTATGTGAACTGTGTATTTACTTTTTCTTCTTTGCCTTAACGGTAATAACACCCTGGGGATGTGTTGCGGTGAAATCTTTTTCAACTTTTTTGTTGATAAGGAATTTCTGTTGCACGATGGTCAGAGCATTAAAGGTTAGATAATATAAAACCAAACCTGAGGGGAATTTGTAGAAAAGGAAGAACATCATTGCCGGCATAAGCCACATCATCATTTTCTGCTGTTGTGCCTGTTGTCCGCTACCCATGGCATTCGTTCCTGTCAATTTTTGCTGAACAACCATTAATACGGTCATCAATATCGGAAGAATATTGAATTCTGATCCCAGCAAGGGAATGTTAGCGCCAAAATTGAACAAGGCATCGGGAGCACTGAGGTCGGTCATCCAAAGCATGAAAGGCGCTCCGCGCAATTCGATAGCCGTACGGAAAATAATGAACAATCCGTACAAAACCGGTAACTGCAATAACATCGGCAAACAGCCACCCATGGGATTGACCTTCTCTTCTTTATAGAGTTCCATCGTCTTTTTCTGAAGAACTTCTTTATTGTTTTTATATTTTTCCTGGAGTTCCTTGATCTTGGGTTGAACCAATTGCATGCGCTTCATTGAGCCATAGCTCTTTTGGGTCAGCGGGAATGTTACGATCTTAACGATAACTGACATCAATAAAATAACAACGCCATAATTGGGGATCAAGCCATAAAGGAAGGCCATTAACCAATGTAAACCAATCGAGAAAGGCTTAATGATCGCGCCGCCCCAGTTCATCGTTTTTTCCAACTCAAGACCATAGGATTTAAGTAGTTTCTTTTCTGCCGGAACCAACCCGATCAGATAGCTGTCCTGCTGATAATTGGATTTGTGTAAGCCCATATCAATGGTTGCTGAAAAATCTCGTGTTTCCTTGCTCTTTGAAATCATTAATTCAGAGCGAATACCCTTCGTTTCGATAGGGGCAATAAAACCGGTAAAGTATTTAGATTTGAAAGCCAGCCAGTTTGTTTGGCCATCTGTATTCAGTGTTGTTCCTTCATTATTTTTGGCTTTACGGGATTCAAGTTTTACAAGTTCTTCTCCCATCATGGCAAAAACGCCGGTATACATAATGTCGTCAATTGCATTTTTTTCCGTAATGGAAAAACCATCTTGCCAAGTCAGCGAATAACGCAGCCCTGCCATTCTTTGCATATAGTCGGCTAATGCAACATCAAGTTGGAAATCATAACGATCTGGGTAAAAAGTAAAAGTTTTTTCAATTTTTATACCTTCCGGTGTCAGCGCAGTATAAGAAAGTGTCGTTTCATTTTCAATAAAGAGGGTGTCTCCATTCGCCAAACGTTCTACACGTGGGCAATCGAAGGCGATATATTCAAGATTGGAAGGATCCTGGTAAAGATTGGTGTACTCAATATTCAAGTTTGCTTTTGCTTCAGCCGGAAGCAAACGAACCCGATTTCCATCAAGATCGGAATAATCAAATAGTTCGTATTCTCTAACCGTACCACCACCAAGATTAGATAAACGCATGGCAAATTTATCATTTACGATAACAACATCTTTAGAGTCGATCGCTTGTTCACGCGTTTCAATACTGACTTGCGGGCGAACATAATCGGTCGGTGGAGTTTGCGTGACAATTTCTTGTTGAACTGCTGCGCTTGTTTCTTGCTGGACAACTGCTGTTTTGTCCACGGGATTAAAAATCTTTTGATAATAGGGCATCAGAACAATAATGATACCGATCACGACAAAAGCTATAATTGTTTTTCTATCCAAAATGATCTCCTTTATTGGTGGTCATGTTTATGATGTACTGGGTCATAGCCGCCCGGATGAAAGGGGTGGCACTTCAATATTCGTTTTAATCCAAGCCAAGAACCCTTTAGGGCTCCAAATTCCTGAATCGCCTCAAATGTGTATTGTGAACAAGTAGGATAAAAGCGGCAAGAACGTGCTGTATAGGGCGATATAGCGCGCTGATAGAAGCGGACAAGTGCGAGAAATAATTTCTTAATCATCTTTAAGCAAGTCTTGCAGATCTGCCCGTATAGCATCCAGAGGATGATGATGGGGCATTCTTTTTAAAATTAATCCGTATATACACAAAGAGGAAAACCATTCTTTATTGTTGCGATAGCATTCCCTTAGGTAACGTTTCCCTCTGTTTCGTACAACCGCGCCCTTTAAGTGGCGCGCAATAGCGAACAGAACTCGGCGGCTTTCTGCCGGTAAGGATACAATATTTACAAAGCGTCCCTTATTCCATTCCCCGTTGTCAAATAAGCTTGAGATCTCTTTCTTTTCTCTCAGGATCTCAGATTTCTTCAGTAAAGATTTCATTCATCAGAAACAGTCAACCGTTTCCGTCCTTTTTTTCTTCTACGTGCAAGAACCGCGCGCCCAGCTGCAGATTCCATACGCTTACGAAAACCGTGTTTGTTCTTCCGTTTTTTATTACTCGGATTATATGTTTCTTTCACCTTATTCTCCTTTAACACATATGTTCAGATAAAGCCCTGAAATATGTGGCATAAATAGATTAAAAGCAATCTTTTTTTGAAGGCAAAGTGGGATAAATGACTGTAAATGAAGGGATATACATTTTATTGTGTTTATTGTGTGCATAGAATACAAGATGTTGCGTGTAGGAAGTATTTTGGTTTAGATATATAAGTGCATCGAGCTTGGTTTCCCCTAGTCTCATATCTCTCTTTTCTCAATTCTCCATACCCCTTTCTTCCAACTATCTCGGGTGTTACACCCAATAGAACACATTAAAAATAAATTATTTCATATTTTTTATACATTTAAATTTTTCATTTAACCCGCATAGACACTACATATTACCGTTTTATCTAAAAATATTTAAAAATAATTGTACTTTTTTCTTGCATAATTCGTGTATTGGTGTTATACTTATGTAGAACACTGGAATACTGGTGTGAATTGAAACAGAAAGAGAACCACAATGAGTATTAACTTCGACAGTTCAAAAGCTATATACCTCCAATTGGCCGATCTCATCAGAGACTCGATCATGTCCGGTGCAATGAAAAGCGGAGAAACTATCCCCTCCGTTAGACAGTTGTCAGCCGAGTACCGTTTGAACCCTCAAACAATTTTAAACGCCACACAGCTTCTCGTCAATGAGGGTTTACTTGAAAAGCAACGGGGTAAGGGTTATTTCGTTACGGATCCCGCACAGGATGTTCTAAAGGAATCCGGGGTCATTAACTTTGAAGAGGTAACCATTCCGGACATGATCAAACAGGCCAAGATGCTAAATGTCAGCAAAGATGAACTGTGTAAATTGATCGAAGAAAAATTCAATAAATAAGAAACAAATTTTTAGGAGAAGAACCATGTTTAAGAACACACTGATCAGCCGCCGCAATAGCACATTACTCTATGTGCGCGCAATGTCAATCGGTGTCATCAAAGCAGCCCGATAAGCTGGATGGCCTGAAAGGAAGAATGGAACCAAAATCAAAATCCATGAGACAAAAAGGAATTAAAATGTTTAGCAACAATCTTATTCGTCGTCACAGTAACTCAATGTCCTATGTACGGGCAATGTCAATTCGGATCATACGATCCGCCAAATAAGCTTTACGGCACTGAAGCCGGGCGCAACTGGCTTCAAAGCTAAAAAGAAAGGGTGAGAACCATGTTTACAAAATGCGGAATGATGAAACAACATTGCAAAACGATGTCATACGTTCAGGCAATGTCGATCCGCATCATTAAATCGGTGAAGTAGGATCATTACATGTTATCAAAAACAACAAAAACAATTTTTAATCGCGAACGCAACCAAAGACTTATCCGGAAATGACCCTTTCAATAACGGAACTAGATCAAATAAGCTAAACATAAAAATTGAATCCAAAACCAAGTAATAGATAAAAACAACATTAAGATAAGAAGGATTAATATGGAACAGGTAATTAACATCAATGGGTTGACAAAAGATTACAAACAAGTCCGCGCACTTGAGGACGTAAATCTAAAGATCCCTCGCGGACGTATTGTCGGCCTTCTGGGCAAAAATGGAGCCGGGAAATCAACGCTTCTTAAATGCCTTTTGGATTTTTTACACTATGAAGGTGATGTAGCTTTCTTTGGCAAATCGCTCAAAGAATGGAAATATGATCTCCATACACGAGTAGCTTTTATTCCCGATGTCAGCGGTTTAGACCCACGCTTAACAGTTCAACAAACCATTGATTATGTAGCTGGAATGAATCCTACATGGAACGCAGATAAGGCAGAACGACTTTTCGCCAAAAGCGAGCTTCCCCGCAATCAAAAGGTTAAAACTCTCTCCAAGGGAATGAAGACCAAGCTATATCTTTTACTGACACTTGCAAAAGACGTTGATGTTCTTTTGCTTGATGAACCAACACTGGGCCTTGATATCGTCTTTCGTAAGGAATTTTATGATCTTCTTCTCGGTGAGTTTTTTGATGAAAGCAAAACTGTGATAATATCAACACACCAAGTAGCAGAAGTTGAAAATATCTTGCAAGATGTGGTCTTTATCGACCATGGGAAGGTCAAGTTACATCAAGCGGTTGATATACTTAAAAAAGATTGGTCTATTGTTGAAGTTTCGGCAGATCGCGAACATGAACTAATGGCTTTTAATCCTAAGGCAACAAGTCGGTCTCTTGGTAAGGTCCGAGGACTTGTTGAAGGTGATATCATATTATCTGATGCAACGATTGCAGTTCCTAGCGTCTCGGATATCTTCGTCGCAGTGGTTAATCAATAAAGAAGGATGAATAAAATGAATCAAATCAAAACATTATTTATAGCGGAATATCAAAAGCGTAAATCCTCATATTGGTGGCCCCTGTGGATCGTTGCGGGACTAACAGTGCTATCGCTGCTTGCCCTGCTTGTGGCCTGGATCATTAATAGTCCAGATATCGGCATGTACGGTTCAGACGGTAGTCGGGAAGGATTGCGAATTGGCATGTATGGTGTCATGTTTTCTTTTGGTATGGTATTTGCGGTCTTTATGGCATTAAGTGCTCAAAGCTCATTGAATCGCGAAAAACAACTTGGCTCGGATCTCTTCTTCCGCAGTCAACCCGTTTGCACGTGGAAAGTTACTGCGGTCAAATATGTTATGCATGTATTTGCCAGCTCTCTACTTTTACTCGGTTTTGGTATCATATTTGCCTTAATTCTTAGTATCGTAAGCGTATTTTTCGCAGAAGGATTTTATTTGGGACAAGCCTTATATGGTACTTTTCTGGGTTGGTTAACTTATTTAAAGGTAGCTCTTGTTTTTGGGTCTTTGTCCTTTTTCTTTTCATCGCTCTTCAAGAACAATGCCTTGATACTCGGTATGGCCGGACTGGGAATACTTGAAGGTCTCTTCGCAATCATTGAAGTGATCTTTCGCCATAGTATAAACATGCCGAATATTTTTGAATCACTTGTCAGTATGGTCGGCACCATGGGTCTAGATGAAATTGATGATATCAATATGGCTATTGTCATGGGTAATTATCGCATTCTTTTCGGATTATTGTTTGCTGGGCTCTGTTATGCCGGAGCAACCCTAATCTATAAGTATAGGGCAAAAGACATTTAAGAATTCTTCTCCATGTTTTAACATATATCCAAGAAATCCCGTCCCCCACCGGAGCATATCCATGGCGGGATTTCTTCTTTATGTCGAAAAAATGAAAAGTTGATGTTTCTGTAGAGACGCAAAATCTTGCGTCTCTACATTATCGAAAATTATCTTTTTCAAAACACACCTATAATGTAAATTGTCATATGAAATATCACAGGCAAATCATTGGAACCCATTTATATATTTTAGACGAGATAGGTTCAACCAATACCGAATTACTTGAACATTCAGATCGCTATGAACATGGTACTGTTCTTTGCGCTCGCCGACAGACTGCCGGCCGCGGCCGCTATCGGCGATATTGGCATTCGCAAGATGGTGGATTATATTTCAGCCTCTTGTTTAAAGAACAAAAAGACATTGCTTCTTTTTATCCTTTTGTTCTCTTGTCAGCATTGGCTGTGGCACGCAATATTCAATCCTGCGCCACTCTTGGAGTGGCTATTAAATGGCCAAATGATGTTTACATTAATCATCGCAAGGTTTGTGGTATTCTTGCAGAGTCATCAACCAAAGATCATTCAACCAATATAGTTATTGGCATTGGAATTAATGTCAATAACTCCATATCAAATGTAAGTGATTTCCGCCATCTGGCCGTCTCGCTTAAAGAATGCCGAGGTGAAAAGATCGATCTTGTGCCTTTTCTTGAACGTCTTGTCGATGATCTTGATTGTTTTTACAATGACCATCTCGCCGGAAAATTCACCAATTATCTTCCAGAGCTTAATCGGCTATTATATAAAAAGGGCCAGGAAGTTGAGATCAAATCTTCAAATATAACCCGGACTATTATACCTCTTTCATTTACAAAAGATGCAAAATTACTGTGTTTGGAGAAAGGGAAGGAAATGACACTTTTTCTTGGGGAAATGTAATAACATTTTTTATGGTTTGTTGGTTTTGACGTTTAGATGGGTTTGTGAAACCATTTTTCCAATTTTAGAATCTTTTGTTTTCGTATCATTGGTCAAATTTTGCCAATTGGGTTTTTTCTTTATTCTTTAATCTTTCTCTAAAGTCTTGCCATTTCTCTTAAATCTTAGCATATTATATTTGGATATATTATGGATATTTTTTTAAATATAAAATCATTCTCCGAAGAGAGCATTCACGCGTGTATTGCTGCTTGTGAACATGTTGACCGTGCTTGTCAAAACACAAGTGAATCATATGCGCTTGATCTTTCCGTCCTAAAAGAAAATGCCGGATTAACGCTTGAGCCAGAACACGGCAGTCGTGACGCCCTGATTGTACAGGGTGCTTTTGAATGGCTTCAGGAGTTTCATGATATTGATAAAACTTTTTCTCTTTCCAATACATCCGTAAAAGCGTTGCACCGCAAATTATTCAAATACAGTCCTCGTGATGACGGTACGCGCGGAAACTACCGGACTGATATTGACGATGATATGAGATCTCTTTTCGAGGAGACAAAAAACGCCCTGGCTCGCCAGGATAGACACCCGCTTTTTGTCATCTCTCTGTTCCGCGTTGCGTTCATAAATTTGATGCCCTTTATTACAGGAAATGCCCAATGTGCAAACATGCTGACATACGCCTTGTTGATCGAAAATACTTATCCACATGTTTCTCAACTGCCTCTTATTGCGTCTTTAAACAACCCCTCTAGTAATTACTTGCGTGATCCGCTTGTTCTTCTTCCTGACGCATTATACCATCTTCTTAAAACTTACACCATTTCCTGCACCCAATACCACCCACCCCATACTTACCTAAATTCTCGCCGCCAATTACTCCTTGCCTGCATAAACAAATATGCTCCTCTAAAAATCTCCGACATCATGAGTTTTTTTCCGGACCAAAGCCGGAACACGATCAAGAAGGATCTGATCTTTTTAAAAGAAAAATGCTTTATATTGTCAAGCGGCGAAAGACGGGGAATGGTTTATTTTGCGGGTGGCAAATAGCATCAGATAAATTCGGGATACAGACAAGAAATATTCTTAAACTATGGCTTTTGTTTTTTTAATCTCTGTGCAAAATCATCTTTACCATCACGGGCAGTGCTCTGATATTATAGGACCAGCCCAGCACAACTGTTGCGATCATTATGGTCTTTATTTCAGGTGAATGGCCGGCAAACATACTGAATGTTGCGGTCGTCATAAGAACAGCAAAAGGAAGCCAAACACCCTGATTCTTTTTGAAGATTATATATACCAGTATTGGCACCACTATGAAGGCGATAAGAAGTTCCCAGCGAACAAAGAAAAGAAATATTCCCATAATAACAGCTGCTCCTTTTCCACCTTGAAAATTAAAATAAAGGGGATATATGTGCCCATATAGAGCGCCAATGCCGATCAACCCTAAGGCAAAATCGGGTAGAGTGAAATAGTAGTCAGCAATGATCATTGGGATAAGGGATTTGAAAGCATCCAGAAGTCCGGTTAGGGCGCCTAGTATTTTACTTACATGTAGGTAAATATTTTGCGCCCCTGGGTTTGTATTCCCCATTTTTCGAATATCGCTACCTTGTTTAATCTTTATTAAAATCTCAGCAAATAAAATGGAGCCGATTAGGTACCCAAACACCAAGCAGGCCAAGTATATAAGATATACGCGCACAAGCAGCTCCTCGTGTGCCTACGTTTTGGATTATGTCTTTCCAAAACATATTAAAAGACAAATGCTATTCTTTTTTCTTACCCATGGATAAACCAATAGCTAAATTTCCCAATCCAACGGCAAGTAGCGCAAGGCCCAGTACGGTATTTACGGCAACCATAAACACCACTCCGACACCCATAAAAGAGATTCCCATGCCAATGAAGACTCTGTAGTTAATTATTTTTTCCATATTTTTTTTATTTTACATAATAATAACATTAATAACAAACAACAGTATCGCCGCCAACAACGCAATATTGATGGAAATAATCCACATATAAAAAAGTGGTCCAATTCTACGCGTTTGACTCTTGGTGATCTTTTTATATTTGCTCACAAATTTAAAAATGTAAAAATTAACAAACAAAAAACTGGGTGTTTTATCATTTCTGCGATGATGAAATTCATAAATAAATATTGTGCTGATAACATACATTGAGACACCTGTTGCGCCAATTAATATCAGTAATAAGTTCATCGCATTTTCTCTTTATCTTATAATATCTTTTGTGTTTTTTATTTACCCGGGGGCAAGGCTGGGTCCTTGTTGACCCTATATGTCTGTAGTTGAGTATAAAAATTTTCTGCTGTAATATAGCTCCCATTTTCATATACTACATTCAAGCTGTCTCCACCCTGAATAATGCATTCTCTTTGGTCTAGAATGATCTGCACCGGAATTACCGCAATATATCCAAGCATGGCGAACATTAGTTGGTGGCTAAATCCATCATATTTATATGTTTTGCCATACAGCACATAATTACTAGTATCTTCCCTTGAATATATTCGAACACAATAATAATCTTGATTTAGTGTTTTAATAATTCGACTGTCGGTAAGCACGCCTTCGTTAAATAGACCGCCAAGATAATCATTGTGAAAATCAGCATATACAAATATCCGCGTTTCTATTTTGTTGATATTTTCCGCAAGATCGCCCATGCTGTGCCAATTGATCTCTTCTGCCGGAAGAGGTACTATCGCCATTATAAAGACGAAGATCGCTAATAATATTTTCATTCTGGCTCCAATGTTTTATGTTGCTTGTGGAATAAATATACCCTCAAATTATCACAGGCAAGATGCTTGTGCTATAATATTATACTATTTATTTATCTTAATTTAAATGTAAATGAGGTGATGGTGAATGTCAAGAAAATACCCTAATGCCCGGGCGAAAGCAAAAGGTACAAAATTCATAGGGCAAAGCACTTTGTTTTTTCTCGGCATGTGTGTAATTGGGAGTGAAAAATCGTAGAATATTTATAAAAGTATTATAAAAAAAAATATTGCAATAAAATATATTCCCGCTCCTATAAATATAATCGCAACAATCTTGCGAAACCATTTTTCAAATAATTTAATTTTATTGTAGACAGTTCCTATGCCGCCAACGGTAAAAGCAATGATCCATGCAAATATGATCACAGGGAGGCCGGTACCAAGAGCAAAAAGAATTGGCAAATATAGTCCGCTCGGGCTTGAAATTGTCATAGGGATCAGCATGCCAAAATACAACACACCGCTATAAGGACAAAAAGCCAGCGCAAAGACCATGCCCAAAAGAAGAACACCCCAAAATCCAGACTGACTTCTTTCTTCCATTTTTTTACTCAATTTTCCCAATATGGGAAATTTAATCTTTATTATATCAAGCATTAATATGCCAATGATCAATAAAAGCGGTCCCAGCAGTTTTTCTCCCCATTGCTGAACGAAACGCGATATTTGAAATTGACTAGCCGTAAAATAAAATATCAACCCCAAAACAGTATAACTTATGGCTCTGCCAAATGTATAGATCAGCCCATTAAAGAACACTCTTGGTTTATTATGAATGTCTTTACTGATAAAAGCAATTGCTGTAATATTTGTAGCAAGCGGGCATGGACTTATTGCTGTCATTAGCCCGAGAATGAATGCTGATAATAGTGGAATATTTGAACTGTTAAACCAACTCTGAAGAAATTCCATATTTCTAGAGGTTCTTATTAATTAATTCAATTAATCTATTTTCTAATTTCTCTGGGGAAGAAATTGCGTTTTGAAAAGCAAAAGCGGTTATATTTTCAATTTCAGTGCCATTATATACGTAAAGACCCGAGCCCGTTACCATGAATTTTTTAGTCAATTCTTCAATACCCGGCGCATTTTCATCAATGTTAATCTCAATAAACTTCACTTTGGAATTCTCACCATACTTTGTGTCTACAAATTTGGACGACACCTCTCCAACAGCCGTGCAGGTAACACATCTGCGGGCACCATGAAAATAATAGACCTTTACTGTGCCTGTTTTGGATTGTTGCGTCTCATTTTTTGATGTCTTTATCTTCTGTGAATTATCGCATCCAATAAAACTAAACGCAATAATAAGTACAAATAACGTCCACGTGGGGGTTTTCATCGTTTTGAACTTTCTTTTATTATACAATTAGTGATTCAATATTTTCAAGTACATGGTCTAGTCCATCAACATCTTTTCCACCCGCTGTCGCCATGTGGGGTTTTCCGCCACCACCACCACCCATGGCCTTGCCCAGTGATTTAACAATATTCCCGGCTTTAATACCTTCTTTCACAAGATCATCTGTTACAACACACAAGACCTGTGGCGTGTTATTGATTACGGACCCAAAAATAGCAATTCCGCTTTTCATTTTTTCGCGTACTTTATCGCCCAGGGCTTTTAATTGATCCATATTCTCGACGTTTACACGATTAACAAATAGTGATTTATCTTCAAATTTTCGTTCATTCTGAAAATAAGGCTCTATATCAAGTGTTAGTAATTTGCTTTTTAGTTCGCTGTTCTCTTTTTCAAGGTTGCGAACATAAGCATTCATGCTGATCACTCTTTCAAGGATTTCATCTTCCGGATGTTTTATAGCGTCACGCAGACCGAATAGAACGGTTTGTTGCGTTTTAAAGACATCTAAAGCTGTGGTTCCGGTAATCGCCTCTATGCGTCGAACACCTGAAGCAACTGAACTTTCGCTGATTATGATGAATAAGCCAATATCGCCGCTTCGTTCCACGTGGGTTCCACCACAAAGCTCCTGAGATGCACCTTTTATTGTTACAACACGAACTTCATCGCCATATTTTTCTCCGAACAAAGCCTGTGCGCCATTACGAATAGCTTCGGCATAGGGTTTGACCACTGTGTGAACCGTCATGTTTTGCATGATACGCGTATTGATTCGTTGCTGTATATCTATTTGCTGTATGACTGATACTTTTTCAAAGTGGGTAAAATCAAAACGCAAGCGGTCGGGGCCAACATAAGAACCCGCTTGATGGACATGGTCACCCAGTATAGACCGCAATTCTGCATGCAGTAAATGGGTGGCGGTGTGATTTCGAGCCGTATCGCGCCGAATACTTTGTTGTACTTCCAGAGTTGCCGTAATGGGTTTTGTGTTTCCCTCTAAGACAGAACCTTCAACAATATGCACAATATCTTCACCGATCTTTTTTGTATCTAATACGTTTATTCTTGCGTCTGTTTTTATGCTGTGTTTATATAAAATTAGATATCCCTTATCACCAACCTGTCCTCCTGATTCGGCATAAAAAGGTGTTTTGTCAAAAACAAAATAAGTGTGTGAATCATCCACTGCATATTTTAACAATAATGATTCTGTCGTATAGGTGTCATAACCGGCAAAACTTGAAACCTTATCTTTTTCCAGAACAATCCATGTAAGATCTACTGAATCCTTCAGGGAAAATTTACCAGCCGCTCGGGCACGTTCGCGCTGGGCTTCCATAAGTGCGCTTACCTCTTCTTCATTAACTAACAGATCTTTTTCTTCAGCAAGAAGTTGTGTTAGATCTACAGGAAAACCAAAGGTGTCGTAAAGTTTGAAAACATCTTCACTGTTCAATATTTTCTCCGCACCTTTTTTGGCCTGTTTTGCGATTTGATCAAAAAGATCCAACCCTTTGTCCAGTGTGTTTCCAAAGGATTCTTCTTCGGCGCGGATAATACGCTGGATATGTTCTCGCTGATTTTTTATTTCCGGGTAAACATCTCCCAGAACATGTGCAACGGCAGGGACCAAGCGATATAAAAATGGTTCTTTTAAGTTCAGTTCGCGACCAAACCTGGCGGCACGTCTCAAAATCCTTCTTAAAACATATGAGCGTCCTTCGTTTCCGGGGATAGCCCCGTCTGCAATAGCTACTGATAGCATGCGGATATGGTCTGCGATCACACGGTGAGGTATACCTTCGTCACTCTTGGCATAAGCAAAATTTGAAATGATCTCTATTTGCTCAATGATCGGCTTAAATAAGTCAGTATCGTAATTGCTGGTTTTTCCATTCATGACTGCAACAATTCTTTCAAAGCCCGCTCCGGTATCAATGTACTTTTGATCCAAGGCGTTCAACTCGCCGTTTTCATCGCGATTATATTGTATAAAAACCAAATTCCATAATTCCATATACTCGGGATCATCGGCATTGATCTTTAATGGGTCTTGATTCTCAACATCTTCACCACTATAATAGTGTATCTCGGAACAAGGACCACAAGGGCCTGTTTCGCCCATGGACCAAAAATTGTCTTTTTCTCCAGATTTCAAAAGATGTGTCGGATCCAGATTGGGAATATTCTTCCATATTTCATATGCTTCTTCGTCTTCAGTATAAACTGTTGCATATAATCTTTTGGGGTCTAATTCCCAAACCTCTGTAAAAAGCGTCCAAGCCCAGTTTATCGCTTCTTTTTTATAATAATCTCCGAAACTCCAGCTTCCAAGCATCTCAAAAAATGTATGATGATAGTGATCGCGACCGACAGCTTCAAGGTCGTTGTGTTTTCCACTTACACGGATACATTTTTGCGAATTTACAACTCGCATAAATGGCGCTTGCGCTTCCCCAAGGAAATAGGGCTTAAATTGGTTCATTCCGGCATTAGTAAATAATAGGGTCGGATCGTTTTGTGGAATAACCGGCGCCGAGGGAACTACTGTATGCCCCAGTGTCTTTTCGAAATATTCAATAAATTGTTTTCTTATCGTTTTGGAGTCCATTTTCATCCTTTTTACGTTCAAGCATCTAAATCAAATAAATGTAGGGAAAAAAAGGCAAAAGGCAAAATTATAAAGGCAAAAGAGATGAGATGTATCAGGTTGCGAATTATTCAACAGCAAACTTCTTGGTTGCCTTTAATCCATCAATATTTGTTATAAATATAAGGTATACACCCCGGGGTATATATTCGCCATTGAGCAAAATGCCATCCCAAACGATCTGTTTTTCAAAATTTTCTACTGCATCTGCTGTAAATTGATAAACAACCCGGCCGTCAAGTGTTGTAATGCGAACCTGGCTTTGTTCGGCAAGTCCGTCAATAGCAAGATACGGGGCAATTCCCGGATGAAAAGGCTGCGGAAAAATGATTACATTGTCCAGGGATGTTCGCTCTTCTGTCCAGGCGATCTCATAGCGGCTTAATCCCGATGCGGTCAGCAAATAGGCATTACCATTTTGGTTGTCAAAAACAATGTCATAGACTACGTCATCCAAAAGTTGAGAGTTTGCTGTAGTCAGGCCATTGCCGTCATCAAACCAGTGATTATTTGTCATATAGATCTGAACACCCTGGCTTTGAGTTAATATCCATTTATTACCCTTAGCGTCAATTCTGATTTTTACGGGAACCATGCCGCTTAAACCGTCAATAGCTGGATTCATGCTGAAATCGGTGTCGTTTGTAAAAGAGGTGGGGGTGCGTATCATTTGTACCCCTGAAGCAGTGGCCACCCACATATTTCCCGTGATGGGATCAAGATCAATTGAATAGACATCGTTGGATATCAATCCGTCCGAAGTGGTGATCAGCGCCCACAGACCTGAATTTTGATCATAAACTGTTATCCCACCAACTGTTCTGGGTATATCGGATTGTCTTGCTTCATTGGCGATCCAGAGTCGACCGTATTTATCAAAGACCATTTCTCTTGCAAGTGTCTGTAGTGTGTTCCCGGATTCGCTTTCGGAATATTTTTGGATGTCTCCATTCGGTCGGATCTTAAGCAAGGTTTGGGCGCTAATAGTGTGTACATTTAATGCCCAAACATTATTGTAAATATCTTCTGCAAGGCCCCGCATTTTTAAATAATATGAGCTTCCACCCAGCTCTTGCGTTCCTTCAATAATACCGTCACTTGTATCGTATACGGTATACTGGGAAAGATCGTTCAAATCAATACGCTGTAATGCGCCCGGACCCTCTGCATTCTGAGATTTACCATTATAATAATTATAGATGCTTACATCTGAAATAGTACAAAACAATTCTTCTGATGAGGTTATCAATGCATCATAGACAATGGCTCCTCCGGTACGATAAGCAATATTTAATGTGTCGGCCGAATATTTGTCGACAAATTTTTCATCGTGAATAGCTTCTATATAAGGTGAAAATACAAGATTGTGCCAACTTTTCCCTTCTAAAATAGAAATTCCGCTTAATCCACAGACTGCCACTTTTTGATCAGCTGTAATGGTAAGTGAATTTGACTTCATATACAGTGAAGTGTTAGGAATAAACTGTTTTGTTCCTGCGTCGTTTACCAAAACACGTGATATACCCCTGTTTTCCTCAGCTACCCATAAGGTGTCGCCCTGAAAAGAAAAACCGCTCAAATCATTATTGGAATTATATATGCTTTCGCCTGTTAAGGCATTATATATGGTGTGCTGTGTTGCATAATAATAATTGTTGCCCTCTTGGTAAAACGCAAGACTTGTTTGGTCACCTTCAAATATTTTCTTTTCTACACCATTGAAATAGCTGTAAAGATCATTGTCTTCATTGACGACGAAAAGACTGTCGCCGAAAACACCAAGACCTTTTGGTGCTGAACTGCTGTCAAGATTGACGGTTGTCCATGCGCTTTCAGGTTTCAGATTAGCGTTATAGAGCCATGCTTTATTTAAACCCTTGTCTGTTGCAACAAAGATACTGTCCCCAACAATTAGCATATCATAAATAACTTCGGGGTTATCTGGAAATTGATTATAGGTGTCCTGAAAGACATATCGGTTATTATTCTTAACGAAATGGGCGATCTCCGGAGCAAAATCATTCATGTACACGGCTAGCACATGGCCCTCATTCCCGGTAATTGATGATGTGTTGGAAAAACCATAATCAAAATAATCACTATTACCGTTCTCCGAACGATAACTAATTCCATCTATTCCCGAGGCATAAGAATACCATTCACTTCCATCTTTATTAACAAAATAGCGAAGTATGTCAATGTGCTTTAACTGATCTGTATTGTTTTCTTCACTAAATATTTCTTGTTCTGTGTCAAAAATAACGAGCCCCCCGTGGGAAGCGGCGCGAAGTGTGTTGCCAGAAATATGCAAATCTTTGAGGGTTAATTGAGATCCATATGACACCCAGTCACCCACTACCGCATAAAGCATTCCTACACAGAGAAAGCCAAGTAAAATAAATGAGCGCAAAACTCTCATTTGCTAGATACCTTTATAACGATTCCATCTTCTGCCGGATATTTTGATTTCAGTTTAGATAATGCACTTTTCGCTTCATTATAAGATTCATAAGCGCCAACACGGACAATATATAAATATCCGGATGTTATCTCTCTTTTGTTGATCTTCGTGGGATAGCCGCGTTCTTTAAAGTAATTTTGTTTTTTATTTGCATTGTCTTGAACAGAAAATGCACCTACCTGAATTCTAAAATTAACTGTTCCCTCTGGAATGGATATGATCTCTTCCTTTTTTGTCTCGGTTACCGGTGTGGGTACCATAACAGAAGGTTTGGAAGCTGTGTCAAGTTTTACTTTTTCAATAACCGGCTCTGTTTTGATCGCTGTTGGATTGTATTCAGAAAGAATACTGGCTTTGTTTTCGTTGATCTTTCCCGATGACTCGGCAAAGTTTTTTTGAGCCCGCCCTAAGACCATACGATAATAGCTATCATTTCTGATCGGATCATATTCTTCTACGGCACGTTTAAGATAACGTAATCCACTGCCGTAGTTATTGCTTACAAAAGCATAATCTGCCAACATCACGGAAAGATAAGCTTTCATCGCGGGAGATTTTGTGTTTGTTAAGTACTGTTCAGCTTTTTCTGCGGTTACTTCCCCATCAGGCTCAAGGATTAAGTTAAAAACTTTTGCGGCTTCTGCCTGTGCGCTCTGCGTGGAAAATGTTGCAACCGAATCCCTGCCATATCCGGCCAATATATTGAGAATGTTTTCGGCAAAAAGCATGTTGGCAGTTCCAATTAGAAAAAGTATGGCTACAAGAATGTATGGTTTAATAAATCTTTTCATCATAGACCAAACACCTTTATCCTTTATTTGTTTCGCTATTTTTTATTTCTGTCTCCAATATCCCTGTTGTGGAATACCCGGGGACTCTTGGGAAAACCATTACTTTGCCGCCGCGCGCGGTTACTTCGGATGCACCCACAATGGTTTCAAGGCTATAGTCTCCACCCTTTATCAGAACATCTGGTTCAAAAAATTCAATGATCTTCCGTGGTGTAACTTCATTATAGATCACTACCGCATCAACATATCCTATCGTGAGAATATTTTTGGCACGCACCATTTCAGAATTAACCGGTCGGTCCGGTCCTTTCAGTTTTCTGATGCTTGAATCACTATTTAACCCCAAAATACACATGCCGCCTTGTTCGCGGACAAAAGCAAGAAGCGCTTCATGACCGGGGTGCAAAACATCAAAACAGCCGTTGGTAAAGACCAGCTTGTCTCCTGTTAGTTTCCTCTTTCTAGCGCAGTCTTTAAGCGCAGTCCACTCATTGGTGGTATATAAATCTTTCATATCATAAAATGTACAACTATTTGATAAATGAAACCATGAAAAATTTATTTCACTAATTTGGTTTTGATGTTATCCATAAGACATATTGGACAACTCAGTTGCATGCCCTGCGAACAATAGTGGTCGCGAATATTTAAAGCACCCTGTGAGATCAACCAGTTGTTTTGTCTTTTATCTTTTTCACAAATTCCATGCTGGTCGTGAAAGCGCTTAACCGTGCCATAAACCTGTTTAATTGTGCAATTTTCAATTTCTTTTCTTATCAGGGAATATGTCGGTTCTTTGTCTTTTTTATCTTTACGCATTGCTTCCATTAGAGGTAAAACTGTATTCATGAGTATTTCTTTCTGCAATCCGGTGCCCGGGGAATTGATTCCGGGTAAACTAAAAAGCGTAAAGTACAATGCATTAATAGTTTCTTTTTGATGAAATGTTTCATAAAGAATGTCAGAAAGTGACGCGCGATAGTATGTGGTCATTAACTTTCCAAGCCATGCAACGCGCTTCTCTGGAAAATGAGCGGGCCGCGTGCGAGAACGGGTCCAACGGATATCCTTTTTATCTGATTCCCCGGGAAAAAATCCCGCGAGATCATTCAACATTGGTATGATATCACGTCCGTCCATAAGCTCATCACAATATGCAGCCCACGGGAAAAGAACAAACAATTTTATCATGTTCTCTTCATTATATCTATAGCCACATGCTTTGAACAGCCCCCAGTATAGCATCACGTCACTTGGGAAACGCAGACGATTATCATAAAAATAGCGTACTTTTTTATTTACTCTTTCCCAGCCTTGCTTTTGTAATATGCTGAAATATGTTTCTTTATCGGCAGTAAAAATGCGGCATGAGCCCGGAGGCTCAATATCTAAAACCTCTTCAAGCGATATGTAACAAGCCGGCAACAAGTTCCCCGCCTCACAACGTGCGCCGGCGGAACCGCCGGGATGATGAAAAACAACATGAAGGATACACTGATTGTATGCAGGGTCCATGTTATGTTTGTGCGCATACCAATCAGACGCACGATGATGTAATTCAATATCTCCGTTCAACAATTTTCCATCCAGCATCATCCTTGCGTCCAAAAAATCGGGGCCGTCGCTATGATTGTGTCGACCCGGGCTTAATATTCTTATCGTTCTTCCCCTTGAATCGTAACGCATTTGTTTCCAAAGGGAATTTTTCCATGCGTGCTGAAGCCTTAACTCGGAAATATAGATCGCGCGCGGCTCAAACAATTCCAAATATGGTGTAAATGATGTGCGATATGTCGTCCTCATTAACGTAAATGTAAGCCTAATTATGCTTTCTTTAAAGTGGAATTTTTATGCTGTGATGTGTATCACAAATACGGGTAAGAAGCTGACGGATATGTTTCTTTTAAATGATTATAAAGATTTTTTGAATTTATTTCTTTAATGAATGAAATCTTCTAGTTTATCTCTATCCAAAACGCATACCTTCTTCCCTTGGGCACAGATGATCTTGCTTTGATCGAGTTCTCTAAAGGCTCTTGTCAGGGCGGGTCGCGTCACGCCAAACAGATCTGCCAATTTATCCTGAGAATAGGGAAGGTTAATGGTGTTTAGTAATCTTCCTCTGGTTCGCCTCAATAAGTAATCTGCTATTTTACCCTTTATTGGTTGAAGTGTCAGGAATTTTATCTTGTTAGACAAGAATTGGGCTTTTCCGGAAATTATATCAAGAAAATTATTTTGTGCTGCCGGACTTATTTGGAGTAATTTTGAAAACGAAAATTTAGTGATAAAAATACACTCTGTTTCTTTGTTTGCAATGATATCAACGGGGTAATGATTGTCTACTCCAAACAAAAAGGCGGGGGCAAGCAATTGGCGACCTTCGATATCTTCAATTTTGACGACTTTTCCGGTGTAATTGGTCATTTCTCCTCGAACACTACCTCCGAGCATGATATATTGACCTAAAACAATATCCCCATCCAAGGCTATTACGTCGTTTTTTTTGTAAGTTGATTTTTTGTAACTGATTTCTTGTAGAAGCTCACGGATAATGGGGTCTTCTACACCCTTGAACAACCTATTGCTCGAGAGATTTTCACATATGTTCATAATATCTCCAATAAATTGAATTTTGGTAATATATGTTACCGATAAATATACGTCTTTTTACATAATTTCTTGAGATAATTTAAATGAGTAACTAATTCTGGGCTTCCCGGGATACAAAAGGAAATTATTATGAGTATGTTTTGTTTTCAGTGTCAGGAAACTGCCAAGGGTAGCGGATGTACGATAGTGGGTGTTTGCGGTAAAACATCGGATGTCTCAAATCTGCAAGATCTATTGATTTATGCAACAAAGGGTGTATCTTTTCTTGCCAATATTGGTAGAAAAGAAAATCTTATCATAGCAAAAGCAGATAAATTTGTTTTTGAATCTTTGTTCACAACCATCACTAATGCAAATTTTGACCAAACTAAAATCCTGTCCAAAATATACGAAGGTTTTACGGTCCGTGATTTTGTTTTTGATGCACTTTCTGCTAATGGGATTTCTTTACCGGAAGATATGCCCGATAGCACTAACTGGAAAGCTGATGATGATGAAACGCTTCTTGCCTATAGTGAACTTGTCGGCGTGCTTCGAGAAGGCAATGAAGATATTCGTTCATTAAAAGAATTGCTGACCTACGGACTTAAGGGAATGGCCGCATACGCCGAACATGCCTATACCCTTGGTTATAAAAATGATGATGTCTTCTCGTTTATGCATCGTGGTCTTGCTGCCACCGAAGATAAAACACTTAGTGTTGATGAGCTGGTTGCTCTCGTTCTTGAATGTGGAAAATATGGCGTTGACGTAATGGCGCTTCTAGATCAGGCAAACACGGAAAGTTATGGCAATCCGGAGATTACATCTGTTAATATCGGTGTTCGGAAAAATCCCGCAATTCTTATTAGTGGACATGATCTCAAAGACATGGAAGAACTATTGAAACAAACCGAAGGGTCCGGTGTGGACGTTTATACCCATAGTGAAATGTTGCCGGCGAATTATTATCCCGCTTTTAAAAAACATGAGCATTTTGTGGGCAACTATGGCAATGCCTGGTGGAAACAAAAGCAAGAATTCGAAAGTTTTAATGGGCCGGTTTTGTTCACGACCAACTGTATCGTTCCTCCCAAGTCATCTTATATTGACAGAATTTATACGACCGGGTCTTCTGGGTTTGAGGGCTGTGTTCACATTGCCGATCGCGAACATGGTCAGCCAAAAGATTTCTCTGTTATTATAGACCATGCAAAACGCTGTGCTTCACCGATCGAAATTGAGACGGGTGTGATCGTGGGCGGATTTGCTCATAATCAAGTGCTGGCTTTAGCCGACAAGATTGTTGCCGCCGTTAAATCTGGGGCTATTCGAAAATTCCTTGTTATGGCAGGATGTGATGGACGCATGAAAGATCGGGATTATTATACTGAGTTTGCGGAAAAGCTACCCAAAGACACGGTTATTTTAACTGCCGGATGTGCAAAATATCGTTACAACAAATTGCCCCTTGGTGACATTGGTGGGATTCCACGCGTGCTGGATGCGGGTCAGTGTAATGACTCTTACTCACTTGCCGTTATTGCGCTAAAATTAAAAGAAATATTTGAGTTAAACGATATTAATGAATTACCTATTGCATACAATATTGCATGGTATGAACAAAAAGCAGTCATTGTTTTATTGGCATTATTGGCACTTGGCGTCAAGAATATACATCTCGGCCCGACCTTGCCTGCCTTTCTTTCTCCCAACGTGATTAATGTTCTGGTTGAAAAATTTGGGATCAGCGGAATTGGAACCGTTGATGAAGATATCGAAATATTATTGGCATAAGGTAACACAAACCCGCCAATCCTTAATATATGAAGGGGCTCAGCATGTTGAGCCCCTTCATTATTTGGTAAAAAAGTTTTGGTAATTGTTGGGGGTCTGTGAAAAATTCTATTTTCAACCAAACTTGCTGTTTGTAAATTCACATTGTTCTTAAAATTTGGTTCTTGAATCTTTTTCTTTGTGCTTTTGCCTTTGTACTTTGCACTTTTCTTTGTAAAATACTTGCTATTTGGGAGTTTTTAAAAAATGGCAAATGGTGGGAATATGAATAGACAATGGAAAGAGCTGGAACAGCGCGTACAATTCGCTTCCTCTTTTGTGATCACAACCCATCAAAATCCTGATGCAGATGGGATTGGGTCTGAGCTTGCTCTTTATTACATTTTAAAAAAACTAGGCAAAGAAGTTTTTGTATTCAATATTTCACCCACACCTGAAAGCTTGGGATTTTTAGATCCCGATCAAATTTGCCAACGTTATGTTCCTTCTTTGCATCAATCTTTATTGTCACGAGTAGATATGGTTTTTGTGTTGGACGCGGGATCATTTTTACGCGTTGGTCAATTGGGACATGATGCGGTTGACGCAAAACGCCCCATTATTGCGATAGACCATCATCCAAAAGAAAATAATCCTTTATATTTGCAGGAAATTGTCAACGATAAGGATTGCTCTGTTGGAAAATTAATGTATGAATTTATCCGATACTGCTATCCCCAGCACATGGATCGCAAAATTGCCACTGCTTTATATACTGCTATTGCTGGCGATACGGGTAACTTTCGCTTTGGCAATACAACAAAGTATTCTCATCAGGTTGCCTCAGAGTTGATGCAATATGATATTAACGTATATCGTACTTATATCAATCTTTTTGGTAATATTTCTCGTTCGGGTGTCCGGCTATTCTCATTAATTATGAAAAATATTCACTTTTCAGAGGGTGGGCGAATCGTTTGGTTTGTTATTACGCGACAAATGCTCGCCGATAATGATGCCGGCGATACGGACACTGAAGGAATAACAGATTTTATGCGCATGATCGATGGGGTTGAAGTTGCCATCATGTTTAAGGAACGTTTAGATGGTTCAACGCGTATCAATTTCCGCTCTAAGGGAACTGTTGCAACCAATGCCATCGCTCGTAATTTTGGCGGGGGTGGACACAAACATGCAAGTGGGATTGTTAGCGAGCGTTTATTGAATGACATTTTCCCTGAAGTATTGGATGCCATGATAAAACAAGTCAAAGAGACCTATAATGAAGATTGAAATAGCTCAACATTGTGGTTTTTGCAGCGGTGTAAAAAACGCCGTTCAACTTGCTCAAAATTCACTTGAAAAACAAGGGAAAGTAGCTATACTGGGTGACCTCGTTCATAATAAGGTCGTCATGGATGAATTGAAAGAAAAGGGCATGGTTTTTGTTGATTCCCTGGATAAGATTGAAGATATGCCATTGCTTTTGCGAGCTCATGGAACAGACGTTAATATTGTTCACACGGCAAAAGAAATGGGCTTGAATATTATAGATGCTACCTGTCCTCTTGTACAAAAGATACAT
This sequence comes from uncultured bacterium, assembly GCA_964395205.1. Taxonomy (GTDB): domain Bacteria; phylum Fidelibacterota; class Fidelibacteria; order Fidelibacterales; family Fidelibacteraceae; genus M50B103. Next base: position 24,987 of record CAYNBL010000001.1, read on the forward strand.
AAATGTGCTCTCGCGTTGGAAAATGAGGGCCGACAGGTTATTGTTATCGGTGACCGTGAACATGATGAGGTTATTGGCATAGTTTCTCGCTTGCACGATCCTTGTATTATTGAGTCACCTGAAAATATTGGATCATGCAATCTAAAACAGCGTACAGGCGTAGTAATTCAGAGCACCCAGCGCATCGAAAATGTTCAAAATATTTTACCGCTTTTATTGACAAGGTCACGTGATTGCCGTATCATTAATACGATATGTGAACCTACCCGCCGAAATCAAACTGAAATACTTTCACTTGCCGAAAATAACGATTGTGTTATTGTGATCGGTGATCCCGCTTCCGCAAATTCAAAGCGCTTATATGACGTTGCTCTTTCCTTGAATGAAAACGCATACATGGTAGCAGGCAAAAATGAGATCAACCCTGCCTGGCTCAAGGACTGTGCTTCGCTGGGCATCACTGCCGGCGCCAGTACGCCCGAAAAACTAATAGATGAAATAGTTGCTTACATAAAAATTTTAACCGGAGATATAAAGAAATGAAAAAAGGTACTTTTGAGGTAAAGGTCGGCTTGGCTGAAATGCTTAAAGGCGGCGTCATTATGGATGTAACGAATGTGGATCAGGCAAAGATCGCCGAAGATGCGGGTGCATCATCGGTTATGGCACTTGAACGTATTCCAGCCGATATTCGCGCACACGGTGGAATCTCTCGAATGAGTAATCCTGAAATGATCCTCAAGATCAAAGAAGCTGTCTCTATTCCCGTAATGGCAAAATGTCGTATTGGGCATTTCGCTGAAGCTCAGATCCTTCAGGAAATCGGCGTAGACTTTATTGATGAATCTGAAGTTTTAACACCGGCCGATGAAGAAAACCATATTTGGAAACAAGATTTCAACGTTCCTTTTGTCTGTGGATGCCGTAATCTTGGCGAAGCACTTCGTCGCATTGGTGAAGGCGCTGCAATGATCCGTACAAAGGGTGAACCCGGCACCGGCGATATTGTTGAAGCGGTTCGCCACATGCGTGGAGTAACTGCCGAGATCCGCCGCATAAGCACTTTAAATAAAAGCGAATTGATGGCAGCTGCCAAGATACTTGGCGCCCCTTTTGCCCTGGTTGAATGGGTTGCACAGAACGGTAAATTACCCGTTCCTAATTTTGCTGCCGGAGGCATTGCCACTCCTGCTGATGCTTCTCTTATGATGCAACTTGGCGCAGAAGCCGTTTTTGTCGGTTCTGGTATCTTTAAATCGGATGATCCGAGACCGCGCGCCGAAGCTATTGTAAAATCTGTAACACACTATCAGGATCCTGCTGTTTTGGCTGAGGTTTCAAAAGGCTTGAAAGAAGCAATGGTCGGTATTTCCGCCGTGGCTTTAGATGAAGATGAAAAAATGGCCAAACGCGGTTGGTAAGCACCGGAGAGTAAATGTCTGAATTGAATATTGGTGTTTTGGGAATCCAGGGTGCTTATGAAAAACACGCGTTTTCCCTTACCCTTACCGGTGCAAAAGCTGTGATTATCAAATACCGGGAACAACTTGATCAAATCGACGGTTTGATTTTACCCGGCGGTGAGTCAACAACCATGTCAAAAATGATGGGCTTCCGTATCGGCTACGAAGATATTATGGCTTTTGCCCGAAAAAAACCCGTTTTTGGCACCTGTGCCGGTTTGATCTTGCTGGGAAAGGGCGTTGATGACCCCCGTGTTCATCAGCTTGAATTAATGGATGTTACCGTTGCCCGTAATGCTTACGGCTCACAAAAAGATTCGTTTGTTGACGATCTTATACTTGAATTTGACCCGGACAATCCTTTTCATGCTGTGTTTATAAGGGCACCCCAAATTGAAAACATAGGAAAAGATATCCACATTCTAGCAACATGCAACAATACCCCGGTATTAATCGAATCTGAACTTTATCTTGGAACAAGTTTTCATCCGGAATTAACACCCGATCCACGTATACATGAATATTTTATTAATAAAACCAGAGAGGTAAAAAATGGTAAAAGGCGCACATAGACATAACATTTTTCGTATTGTCCTCGCTTTGGTATTCGTATCTTTTGGTTTAGTAGCCCTTGGAAACAATCTTGGGTGGTGGAATATTGACGATCTCTTCCTTGAATGGTGGCCAATGATCCTTGTGTTGATTGGGTTGGTTACGGTCTTTTCTCCGGGTGGATCCTGGGGTGGTGGGATCTTTCTAATCTTCCTTGGGGGTTTATTCCTCTTGCATTCTCATGGTATTTATGATATTTCCGAGCTTATTTGGCCGGCAATGCTTGTGATGGTTGGTGTCATGGTATGGCCAAGAAAACACTCGCATTCAAAAAATGATAACTCGGAAGAACAGGGTTATGCTGGAACTTATCATGCAACAAATGCAGACCATGTTTTCAATATCAACACGCTTTTTAATTCTCGGCGTGAAGTTATACGTGACAATTCTTTGGCAGGCGGTCACGGAACGACTGTTTTTGGGAATTTGGATCTTGATCTACGTGGAGCAAATCCAAAAGAAAATATTTATATTGAAGTAACGGCTGTTTTTGGAAATGTAAGCTTAATGGTTCCCACTGATTGGAAAATAATCAAACATGGCGGTCCCGTATTTGGAAGAGTTGATGACAAACGAATAAATGTTCCCGAAACCGGTTTTGCAAAAACAGTTACGATCGAAATGAATGCTGTTTTCGGAAGAGTGGATTTACTCAACTAACATATTAATTTAAGTGTAAAGTTTTATCGTGAAGATCTTTCGCAATATTGTGTTATTCCTTTTTACGACTGCAGGTGTTTTTGCTGCTACTTGGTGTGTCCCGGATAGTTTAAGCACAATACAGGCGGCCATTGACACGGCACAATCCGGCGATACCGTTCTTGTGTCAAATCCATATCAAAACAAGGGCGCGGTTGAGATCATTGGCAAAAAAATAGCTTTGCTTTCCCAAAGCTATATTAAAAACCCTCTTACTTATGATATAGTTACAGGCGCGGCGCTATACGACTCAACAAATTCTCTACCGCTCCTAAAAATAAGCCATGCAGACAGTTCGATGGTCAAGGGTTTTCTCTTTGACCAAAGTGATATTGGAAATGGCGGCGGTATTTTGGTTGAAAACTCAAATTACGTTATTTTTCGCGGTGTACATTTCAACTCTAATTGCATTGTCTTAAACAATTCGGAAGTTCTCGATACAAATACGGTTCATTATGATTACTTGTCTGCCGATTCCGCAAACATCACACTAATTAATTCAATTTTAACCATTGAAAATTCTACGTGGAAAAACATTCAGTCATTGTCCTTGCTTAACATGGACCAGTCATCAGAACTGTTTGCACGAAATCTTGCCGTTTATAACAACACTTGCTCTTCCCCGGCTTATAATATTAATTCTTCATCCGCAGAGTTTAATTTCATTACATCCTACGATAACTCTTTTTCGTTTCCTGTTTGGAGTCTGAGCTCTTCATATGCACTTATTTCAAATTCTATCCTTGAGTTTGCACCGCCGGTAGATATTTCTCAATATGAAATTCGCTTTTCGGCAGTTCCGGGTAATTATCCCGGAACCGGCAATCTTTCTCTTGACCCAAAGATTAACACTACGCTCGCTTATCCGGCACTTTTAGAAACATCTCCTTGTATTTCAGCCGGCGATCCCGATACAAGTGGAATTCCACGTACTGATATTTTAGGACAATCGCGGCCAAACCCGGTTTGGGCACCCCCCGACATGGGCGCATTTGAATCGCCACGTCACATGCTTTTAAATGATGCGCATCACTTTTGGGTCAGTACTGAAGGTAACGACATCTGGGGAAACGGCAATGCGGATTATCCATTTGCCACACTTCAAGCGGCCGTCGACTATTCAAGCAGTTCAGATACGTTGCTTTTGCGGCCCGGTAATTATCGCGGCTGTATTGAGATCAACAATAAGTCTTTGACCATCTCATCTTCTTATTTATTAAATGGTGACAGTTCCTATGTTGATTCGGTTGTTTTATTTCCTGACAGCGGAACAACCGCTCCCATTATCATAGCCAATGATGTAGATTCTTTGGAAATTTCAGGACTTTGTTTTCAAGGGGGACGTGGAAGATTCTTTTACAATAATTATACTTTAGGCGGGGCGCTGTATTGTGAAAATTCAAACTGTGATCTTGAAAATATTATTTTCGAAAACAATCAGGCCGATTATAGCGGTGGTGCCCTTTATGCATCCGGGTCAATCATAAGTCTTAATCATGTCGATTTCAATAATAATCGTGCTTATTTAGGCGGTGCTTTATCTTTATCAAACTCAACAGCCATGATGTCACACGTAAATATTGAAAACAATTTTGCTTCATCGGGTGGTGGAATTTATACGGAAAACAGTACAAAACTGATCGGGTTTTATACCAATATTTCAAATAACATTGCCATTTCAGATTCTCTTGATTTCCATCTTCAAAAACCTTTATCCATTTCTCAATACGGTGGCGGCTTATATGCCGTAAATTCTGAAATTCGTTTACATAATTCTTTATTAACTCAAAATACCGCCTTAAATAAAGGTTCCGGAATTGCTCTTAGCTCTTCTGGGATATACCTGGTACAATCGACTCTTTCCAATAACAATTCAAGCACTGATTCTTCTGCGGTTATATATGTGAATAAAACAAGTAGTTCCTCACTCATATTAAATTCAATTCTTTGGAATACCGGTGAATACGAGCTTGAATTAGAAAATTCTGATATGGAAATTTCTAATTCAATTTTAGGCGGTACTCTTCCCGGAATATTGGATCGCGGCAATGAAAATGACATCGAACTCTCTGGTGTAATCGATTCCAATCCCTTGTTTGAAACAAATTATTCTCTTTCTTTGAGCTCCCCTGCAATTGATCGGGGATTGACTAGCTATGGGCTTAATGGTAAATATTTAATTAACTATGCGCCTTCTGAATTTAATGGGACTGCCCCGGATCTTGGTTATTTGGGTGCTACCCCTGATGTTCATTTTGAACTTGAGCCCATAGTAACTTCAATAATTGAATATCCGGAAACATATTCTTTGCTTCGGGCTTTTCCCAACCCATTCAACCCGATTACAACACTGGAATTTACTTTATATAAACCGGGAAATATTGAAATATGCCTTTATAATATTCGAGGGCAAATGATACAAACAATTTTTGAACGTGAACTGGCATCCGGTACTTATAGTTTCACCTTTAATGCCTCACATCTTTCAACCGGTATGTATATTTGTCAGTTGAAACAAGATGGCCTTACACTTTCAACACAAAAATTACTTTTGGTGAAATAATGTCAGCCATTGACCATTATGATACTATCGCAGCAATCTCAACACCCCCGGGTGTTGGAGGTATTGCCGTTATACGTTTATCTGGGGGAAAAGCATACGAGATCACACTAAGGGGTATCATAATAAATAATCTTGATGTTCGTTATGCTCATTTTACCCAAGTGCGAGACCCGGAAACCAAAGAGATCATTGATGATGTTGTGGTGACATATTTTAAATCACCGGCATCTTATACCGGAGACGATACGGTTGAGATCTCTTGTCATGGCGGCTATGCCGCCGCTCCTGCTATTCTGGATCTTTATTATCGACTCGGAGCTCGCCCCGCTTTACCCGGTGAATTTACCCGACGCGCATTCATGAACGGCAAGATGGATCTCCTGCAGGCTGAGGCGGTTGCTGATATTATTCATGCGGTTTCTGATAGCGGTAAAAAACTTGCGACAAGAACGCTGGAAGGTAAATTGTCCCATAAAGTACACAAAATGCGCAAAGAGCTTACAGATATTGCTTCTATTTTAGAATTAGAGCTTGATTTTTCAGAGCAAGAAATTACTACTTTTGACAAAAAGGAACTTTTTAATAAATTAAACGAAGCAAAAACTCATATTATATCGCTCTCAGAATCCTACTCGGGTGGAAAAATTCTTCGTGAGGGTGCGCTTGTGCCCATCGCAGGTCGCCCCAACGCGGGTAAATCATCTATCTTAAATGCCCTGCTTGAAGAAGAACGAGCAATTATTTCTCACATCCCCGGAACAACGCGCGATACAATTGAAGAATCTTTCATTCACGATGGTGTTGTTTTTAGGCTGGTTGATACAGCGGGATTAAGAGAGACAGAAGATCCGATAGAAAAGAGCGGTACCGAAAGGGCGAAAAAAACACTCGCTAAAGCAGACTTGATCTTATTGGTCGTTGATCTATCAAATACTTCGGATTTAATATTCGAAAAAGAGTTTTTAAACACATATTCCCATATACCCCTTATTGTTATTTATAATAAAGTAGATCTATGTTCAAATATTCCCTCTCTTAAAGCCGAAAATTATCTGAGCATTTCCGCTCTTAAGCACGATAATTTAAATGAGCTGACAAAACTAATGGCGGATTTACTTCAAAAGAATTACCGTATTAGCGGAAATACCATTGCCATTACAAAACAGCGTCACAAACACGCCCTTCAAAGCGCTTTTGCTTCTTTGGAACTTACAATGGATGCCTTAGCCAATGGTCTTTCAAATGAATTTCTTTCGCTTGATATACGCGAGGCAATATCGGCACTAGATGATATCACCGGGCATACCACATCAGAAGATGTGTTGAATAATATCTTTGATCATTTTTGTGTTGGAAAATAAACCTGAGTTAACATCACGTTTCATTTTTTAATCATTAGTTCATTGCCGTGTTCGACTTTTTAATCTTTTTACTTTAGTCTTTTGTCTTTTCTCTGCAAAGTGTACATTTCGTCAATGAAAAAAAGCTATGACATTATCGTCGTGGGCGGCGGACATGCGGGCGTTGAAGCAGCTCTTGCATCTGCTCGTCTGGGAAAAGCTACAGCACTGATAACAATAGAGAAATCCGCTATAGCACGCATGAGCTGTAATCCATCCATCGGAGGATTGGCAAAAGGGCACCTTGTCCGAGAACTGGATGTTCTTGGGGGAGAAATGGCCAAGGCCATTGATAAAACGGGTATTCAATTTAAATTACTGAATCGCTCCAAGGGTCGTGCCGTTTGGTCACCGCGTGCCCAGGCCGATAAAAGAAAATATGAAAAATACATGCAAGATATTCTTGACGAACAAGATAATCTTGATATTATTGAATCGGATGCAAAAGCTCTTCAAATACAAGAAGGCGAATTTCTGGGTGTTTATTTGCATGATAATACCTTGATCACTGCAAAAGCCTGTGTTCTTACCAATGGAACCTTTTTAAGGGGTAAGATACATATTGGTAATGTACAAATTCCAGCCGGCCGATATGGTGAATTACCGTCGATTGGGATATCCGATCAGTTGAGGGAATTGGGTTTTACAGTCGGGCGCCTTAAAACAGGCACGCCATCAAGAATAAGCAAACGATCAATAGATTTCTCCAAGCTTGAGATCCAGGAGGGAGACAAAGAACCCAGGCAATTTTCGCATTCCACTCTTAATTTTGATCCACCTAATATTCCCTGCTGGTTAGCTTATACTCACGAAAATACACATGAGATACTTAGGTCCGCTCTTGACAGATCGCCCCTTTACACCGGCAAGATCGATGGTATCGGTCCTCGTTACTGTCCAAGTATTGAAGACAAGATCGTTCGTTTTTCTGATAAAACACAACATCAGCTTTTTCTAGAACCCGAGTGGAATGGTTCGTCTCAATGGTATGTGAATGGATTCTCTTCATCTCTGCCGATCGATATTCAGATCAAGTCTCTGCGCTCTGTCCCCGGTTTGGAAAACGCCGAATTTATTAAGATCGGCTATGCAATTGAATATGACTATTTCCCGTCTTTTCAAATTAAACGGACCCTTGAAACAAAAAAAGTGTCGGGATTGTATTTTGCAGGTCAAATTAATGGTACCAGCGGCTATGAAGAAGCAGCCGTCCAGGGATTTGTTGCCGCAGTCAATGCAAGCAGAAATATTGATGGAAAATCTGATTTTATTCTTGAGAGACATGAAGCTTATATTGGCGTGCTTATAGATGACCTTTGTTCTAAAGAAACGTCCGAACCATATAGAATGTTTACTAGCCTTGCGGAATATCGTTTACTTTTACGCTGGGATAATGCTCATCTTAGGCTTCTGGATGCTTCAAAAGAAATTGGTCTTCAAGATAATGAAATGATTGATCTTTTTGAACGGGTTAAAAGAGAAACGTATGTTCTGAATAAAGCTTTTTCAAAAACACGCGTTCTGCCTGACAATCTCTTAAAGATTCCAATAGAAACAACGTTTCCCATATCGCTTCTAATACGCCAACAGAAGATCACAGAAGATCATGTGATTGATCTTCAAAAACATTATTTTCCCGATTATCTTTTGGATTCAGTAGATCAGGCTTATGTTCAAACACGTTACGAAGGTTATATTGATAGGCAATTTAAGCAAGTTAAAAAAATGAATCAGCTTGAAGCGAAAAGCATTCCCCACAATTTTAACTACTCTAAGATTATATCACTTTCCAACGAAGGAAGAGAAAAATTGTTAAAATTCAAACCTGACACAATTGGACAGGCAAGCCGAATTCGGGGGATTTCGCCGGCAGATATTCAAGTATTATTGATTTTTCTTTCAAAATGACCCCAATATCGACTTCCATAAATAACTTATGTTCAACGATTTCTTCAATCTCCATATAAAAGTATGTGATTTTTGCTTTCTATCATTAAAAGTTCTTAAATTTTTAAATGTTTAAATACAATAAGATTTCCTTGTATTTCCACAATCAATCTATTACATTGTTCACCGTGAAGGATTTGTTGTGTAGATTTAGATTAATTCTCCCTCTATACAAGGCCTGGCCAGTATTTGGCAAAACACTATCGTTTTGTTTCGCGCGTAGGCGATTCGATAGTGCAAATGAATGCTATGCGCAAAGATAAGGAATGGATATGAATATCTATGTAGGAAATCTGCCTTACGGCACCACTGATGAAGATCTTCAAAGCGCTTTCGGCGCATTTGGTGCAGTAACCAGTGTTAACATCATCAAAGACCGCGTAACAGGAAACTCAAAAGGTTTCGGATTTGTTGAAATGGACAATGATGATGAAGGACAAAAAGCTATTGACGAACTTAACGGCGCAGAAATGCAAGGACGTAACCTCAAAGTTAACCTTGCTCGTCCCCGGACAGAACGCCCACGTCAAGAACGTAAGTCCTGGTAACATTAAATAAAATATAATGTTCAAAGCTTCCGCATCCGCGGAAGCTTTTTTTTACCATATTATTTTTTAAACCATGCCAATTATCGAAATATAAATACGCGCATAGCCATTTTTTTAATTAATTTTATGCTTGGTTAGATTTGCTTTTTTTCTAATATAAATAATAGCTTCTCCGGTCTTTCCGTCCATCTTTACATTTATTGGTTTTGAACAATGGATGTGTTTAAAATATTTCCATTTCCCGGTTTTTTTCATTGCCCGTAACAACTCCCAATTTATAAAATCTAAGCCTTCGCTTTGGTAAGGAACAGAAAAATAACCGATGTTCATAGCAACAACATTATGGAAAAAGTGCGTTCCCTGTGATGGTGGAATATCAAATCCTTTAATACCCGATTCAACAATAACTTTTGATTGACTTATTTGACCAAATTGGATTGGGACGCCTAAAAATCTATCTTTACTTCCCCATCTGCCTGGACCTATCAAAATATAATTGATCTTTTCTTCTTTCATGTTTTTGTTAATCATATCAAGTTCTTGTTGAATATTAAGGGTTTCTATCGAGTTGAACATTTCTGGTGGACACCAAATAATATCATGCAGGTCAGTGATCTCGCCATTTCCCATCCCTTGTTCAGTATATAGAATTATATCTTCTTTTTTATAATTGCTGAGTTTTACTGTTGTGTTACTGCTTGTTACGGCAAGTGGGCGGATTTGTAAAAGATAAAAGGTTGGCGGTTTGTTCGCTTCACTTTTGCGATCCAGATCTACGGCAAATTCTATTTCAACCGGCATTCCAAGTGCCGCTTCTCCAATTTCCAAGAGGCGATTAATAATATTGCTTAGGGGGTAATGTCCATATTTTAAAATATTATCAAACGTTATAATTCTTGGTCCTTTTCTGTTTAAACCGGGCCACAAACGATTGTTTTGATAATCAAAAACTGATGCTAAATGTTTTAATCGTCCATGTTCTTCAGCTTTTGATAATGGTATTTTCACTAATGTTGAAGATTCCTGACCATATAGACCCATTTGATTACTGCGTAGATCCAGTGCATATAATTCTCTCTGGGCCGAAGATAACATATCTTCCATGGATAACAACCAAACCTTTGGGTGTTTTGGACAGAAACGGAACACGTTGCCGCCCTCAATCACCGTTTTACCCAAACCAACCGCAAGTGATGCCATACCATCTGTATGTAATTGATTATCTATTGGATAAAAATTATAAGATTGGGCAATTCCGCTTATGTGTGGGTAATAATAATCTTCATTTTGAGTTCCAACAACCTCCTGAATGATCACCGCCATTTTTTCTTCGTCAAGCTGGTGTCCAATATGTTCAATATATTGTTGGGTGCCCACACTATATGAAGATGCATAAATCAGTTTAATAGCGTCCAATAATTGCTTAAGGCGCATGCCGGGATCGGGATCGTTGTTTGCTAACATATATGTTCTATAAATTCCCGCAAATGGCTGGGAGTAACTATCTTCCAATAATGACGAGGAGCGAACTGCAAGGGGATAGTCAACCCGTTCAAGAAGGCGACTTAATTTATTTGTAAGATTTTCGGAAAGAAGACCGTCTAAAAATATATTGTCAATTTCTTCGTCAACCATGTTTTCGCGGATTTTGGAATCTATGCGATTATGTTCAATAAATATTTCATATTCGCTTATTCCTATTGCAGCCGTGTTAGGTAATCCAATATGTACGCCCTCAAATATTTTCTCCGCATCCATGCGGGGCAACAATGTGTTCAAAAACGCCAAACCACGGCCCTTGCCCCCCAAGGAGCCTTCTGACAGTAAAATTATCTCATTTTCATCTGGTTTTGAATATTTATGAAACCGGATGATCTCACCCCTGTTTCTTTCCTTTTGTACTTCAAGAACTTTTTTAACCAAATATTTCCGCATTGCTTCTGTATTTTCAAAATCTTTCATTTTCATTCGTCTAATATTCCGCGCCAGCTCAAGCTCTCCACGCGCCATCAGCCATGCTGAAAAATGATTTTTATCAGCATGATAAATAATGCTTTCTTCGGGGATATGTTGAAGTTTTTCTTCAAATTCAGCAAGATAGGAGGCCTTATCAAGGATATTTCCTTTTTTATCGCGAAAAATAAAGTCCCCAAAGCCAAGATTTTCCATAATGAAATTTCGCAAACTATGTAATAAGTGCTTACTGTGTTTGTGTAGGAATGCAGTGTCTGCCTTTTGGGCCTTTTCTGCATTTTCTATTTCAGATGACAATATCAATGTCGCAAGATCACTTCCTCTTTTTTGTAATGTTTGCAATAAATGGATTCCGGCTTCGCCGTCGTATTTACCGTTCCTTGGAAATCTCATGTCTGAAAATATTGCAACAATATTGTTTTTATAGGTTTCATAGATGTCCATGGCTTCTTCATAATTTTTCGCCAACAGCACCTTTGGCCGTGCTCTCATACGATGTCTCTTTTCTCGTTCGTTTAATTCCTCAACGATGAGATGCTGTGTTTGTTTTACAACTTCTTCATATAAAAGGGGTAAAAACATGGAATAAAAGTGTGGCGAGTCTTCTACCAATAAAATGACTCTCACTAAACCCACTTTTGTATCGAAAGCTACGTTCTTTTTATCTTCAATCGTCTTAATAACTGCCAGAAACAAATTAGCGTCACCTTTCCAAACAAATATTTCGTCAAAAATATATTTTGGGTTTTTGCGGTCTTCCACAACACTCATATCAGCCATCGAAGTCAGCAAGAGAACGACCGGAGTATCCTCTTGTGTTTCCCGAACTTCTTTCAGCACATCAAAGGGGCTTATTTTCCCACAATGAAGTGTTGTAATAATAAGGTCGTAATTGTTTGCTTTTATTTGCTTTAGGGCCTCTTCTCCCGTTGGAACCGAATCAATTTCCGGGGGTGAAGATAAATTCAATTCCATATACTCCCCAATGACCTGTTCACCCAAAAGAGCGTCACGCTCAAAAACAAAGGCATCATAAACCGTAGAAATAAGTAATATTTTTTTAACGCGAAACTTCATTAGTTTACGAAGGGCGGCGTCGCCATATTTATACTTGTTGTAATACTCGATTATGTTAAAGTCACTCATCGCGCCCACTCTCCCTTATAGACAAAAGTAGCCGGTCCGTCCAGCCAAATATCTTTGTAATTTTCACCGTCATATTTAAAACGAACACTGAGTTCTCCACCCCTGGCTTTGATAAAATATTTGTCATAATGAAAGCCCCTGAAATGATGAACTATTGCCGCAGCTACCGATCCTGTTCCACAAGCAAGCGTTTCATCTTCAACACCACGTTCATATGTTCTGATCGAAATATTGTTTTGGTTATCCACCTGAATAAAATTAACATTACAACCGGCCGGCGAGTACATTTTATGTTCTCTTATCGCTCTCCCGCGACCATATACGTCCATTTCCACGAGTTTATCCACATATTCCACATGGTGTATTGAGCCGGTATCTACCGTATAGCCGGCACCCATATTTTGAACATTAAAAACATTTTTCATTTTCAGCGAAACCTTGTCTTGTTTAACTATCACGGCACTGTGCTCACCATCAATTGCGTCAAAATATATATCTTTATCCTTGGCTATGTGACCGCAGTCCCGAGCAAAGGCGACCATACATCTTCCACCATTTCCACACATGGTTCCCTCGTGTCCGTCGGCATTAAAATAAAGCATGGTAAAATCTTTATCACTGGAGTTACGTAACAGCATCAGACCGTCGGCCCCTATCCCAAATCTTCGGTCACAAAGTTCCCGGATCAAATCATGGTCTTTCTCGGGAAAATTGTTTTCTGTATCTCTGATAAGTATAAAGTCATTTCCGGCACCCTGATATTTAAAAAATGAAATACGCATTAATATGATCTCCACATTGTTCTTGTGATAAAAATATAGGAATTAGACACGCAAATAACAAATACCAAAAAATGTGTGTTTCACGTGAAACAGATACAATAAAAGATTCTTCTTCGATTTTCATTTTTAAGATTGAATGAATTTTGTAATATTGACCATGTTGTCATCGTCATCAAAAAATGTTTCACGTGAAACATCCAAGGTATCTGATATTTTAGAGCTCTTCCGTGGTGATTTGGATTTTATGCGCGGGATCTCTTTGCTGGAACATCGCGATTCACTTGTATTAAGCACAAGCAATTCAACATTTATTTTGTTTTGGCTAAAAATGCTCAGGGATCAAGGATATTTTCCTCTTGTTGTTTTTGATAAGGAGCGAGATGCCGAGGCTTTTTTTTCAGACGCCCTTGGCTTCTTTGCGCCAAACACCCTGGCTTGGATCCCCTTGTTTTCTTCGGGATCTTCTTTACACGAAAACCCTGCTCTTGAAAATCACATTTCTCGCTTTCTTGATGATCATTATCATAATTCACTTGATATTGTTTTGTCTTCCCCTCAGATATTTAAACAGCGCGTACCGGATAAAATTGGGTTAAGAGAAAACATTTTACATTTTTCAGTCGGGAAAGAAATAATTTATTCTTCTCTTTCCGAACAACTTATTAAAATGGGGTATCAGCGAAGCAATGCAACAGAATTTTGCGGAGAGTTTGCATTACGTGGTGAAATTTTTGACATATATGCTTATGGAGAAACATACCCCTTTCGTATTGAATTCTTTGGGGATAAAATCGAATCTGTAAGACGCTTTAATCCAAGTGACCAAAATACCTTTGATACTTGCGAATACGCCCATGTTCGCCCGGCTTCTTTTTCTGTGTTCTCACATTCAACAATCTTGGATATTCTTCCCAAAAACACCGTTGTTGTAAAAATTTGGGATAAAGATATTAAAGAAGAAATTAGTTTTTATAATGCCGATCTTCCTTTTAAACAGGTTTCGTTTAAAACGGCCGAACCGGGTGCTGATGTACATTTTTCCATGGCCGATATAGAACCGCCAAGAAAAGCTGGTTCGCCAAAGTTCTATGAAAACATATTAAATGAACATCAGCGTATTTTAGTGTTTACGGAACACGATCTTGTTCGTCAATCGTTTAGAGAAAAACTTGGCGAACGCGCGTCTTATTATCCCCTTAACGTGCGGGTCGGTTTTCATTATAAACCGCTTGGTCTTGTGCTTCTTTCCGGACGTGAAATATTTCATAAAGAACACTATGCAAACCCCAACAAAAGATTTATTCCCGAGCGTTCAACGCGCGTGGAAACATTGGATTCTTTGGAATACGGAGAGGCTGTTGTTCATGTAGATTATGGGATTGGAATATATCGCGGTATTGAGCTTCTAGAGTTCCGGGGAATAAAACAAGAATCCATGGTGGTGGAATATAAAAATAAAGATCGTGTATTTGTGCCTATTCGCTATATGAACAAGATATTTAAATATAGCGGTGAAAAACCAGCTAAAGTTCATTTGGACCAAATAGGCAGTTCGCGTTGGGAGCAGGCAAAAGCGACAACGCGAAATTATTTGAAAAAAGCGGCCTTTGATCTATTGTCACTTTATCGGGATCGCAAAAAACTTTCAGGATTTGCCTTTCATGCCGACACCCCCGACACACTGCAATTAGAAGCAAGTTTTCCTTATGACGAAACACCTGATCAGCAACAGGCAATTCAGGATATCAGCCAAGATATGGAACAGCCAAAGATCATGGATCGACTAGTTTGTGGAGATGTGGGTTTTGGCAAAACGGAAGTAGCAATTCGCGCTGCCTTTAAGTCGGTATATTCCGGTAAACAAGTTGCCGTTTTAGTCCCGACCACCATGCTTTGTTTTCAACATTACGCAAGCTTTCATGAGCGTCTCGATGCTTTTGGTATTAACGTGAGTTATATAAATCGTTTCGTTAACCCCAAAGAACTTAAAGAACGGTTCAATGGAGTTAAAAACGGACATATTGACATTCTAATAGGGACGCATAAAATATTGTCTAACAACTTGTTATTTAATGATTTAGGGTTGTTAATTATTGACGAGGAACACCGCTTTGGGGTAAACCATAAAGAAAAAATCCAAAACATGAAGCGCCTTGTTGACGTGTTAACCCTTACCGCCACACCCATCCCAAGAACGCTACAACTTTCGCTTGTTGGCTTGAGGGACATTACCAAGATCGACACCCCACCCAAAGAAAGGCTTCCCATTTCTACAAAGATCATGTATTGGAATGATGCTGATATTAAGGCGGCCGTTCAGCGAGAATTGGAAAGAAACGGGCAAATATTTATTCTCCATAATGTGATCGAAGAACAGCCTGCGTTGCGGGAAAAAATTGAAGAGATGTTTCCGTCTTTCGGTGTTAGAACCGCTCATGGGAAAATGGTCGGTAATGAACTTGAAAATACAATGCTAGATTTTTATCATCATCGTTTTGATATCTTAATTTCTACAACCATTATTGAATCCGGGATCGACGTCCCCAACGCAAACACACTGATCGTTATGAACGCTCATAATTTTGGTCTTTCACAATTATATCAGATTCGCGGACGTGTCGGCCGCTCATACAAAAAAGCTTTCGCTTATCTTGTTGTTCCCCGGGGTAAACATATTAATCCAATCGCAATGAAACGTCTGCAAACTTTGGAATATTATACCGATCTGGGTTCCGGTTATCAAATTGCAATGCGAGATCTTGAGATCCGTGGTGCAGGTTCTCTTTTTGGTGTTGAGCAAAGCGGACATATTAATCGGCTGGGTTATGCTTACTTTAATCGCCTATTTACGGAAGAAGTGGAAACTCTTAAATCTGCAGATTCAAATGAAGAAATGAATATTGGCGGGGTTCCTGATATTCACCTTGAGCAAGCCGCTTATCTGCCGGATAACTACATTAACAATAAAGATGTTCGCATTTCCTGTTATCGCAAAATATCAGAAATTCTTTCTTCGCAAAAGAAAGACAAACACGCCCTTCAAGATCTCGAACATCTTAATTGGTCCATTAAGGACCGTTTTGGTGAGCTTCCATGGGAGACCGTAAATCTCTTTGAGGAAGCTCGTTTGTCCCTTTGGTTGAAAAATTTTCATATTGAATCATTGATAAAAAAAGATGGCTTTCTTATCTTGACATTTCAAAAGAACGTTCAGCTTACGCTGGTACAAACTTCTGCCGGAAAGCTTTTACATGTTTTTAATGAACACGATATCGCCATTGAGTTCATATCTAAAAAATATTTGTCCGCAAAGGTCGGCATGAACTTCCTTTCGGCCTTTTATGTGGGAACAATTAATTCACCGTAGAAATTGATGCCCATAAATAAACATTTTATTTTGTTCGCTTGTGTGTTAAATTTTCTTGATAAAATTGGAGTATACATGAAACGTCTTTTTCTGCTTGTGTTTTTGTTCAGCCTTTTGGTGACATCTTGTACGATAATGACCGATAAAGACATTGCCATCGTTGATGGGAAAAAAATCTCGGTTGAAGAATTGTACAAATATATCTCACCCGAAAGTTTTAACGCCCTTTCACCCGAAGAAAAAGAACTTCAGGTTGAAAATATTTGTAATGATTATCTTGCTCGTTATTATCTTGAGGATCACGGGGATCTTGATTCCGGTGATGTTATGTGGGAAATTCATGGTTGGGAGGTTCGCGAACTTGCAAATGGCGCATATCAAAATTTAATTATTGATAAATTGCTTACTGAAAAAGCTAAAAAAGAATTATATGAAAAAATGAAATATGAGCTAAATGTTAGCCATATACTTATTGGTTTCGACAATCCCAGCAAATTAAATGATCGCACGCGCGAAGAAGCCGACGCCCTTGTTGAAAAACTTTCTAAGACATTAACGGTTGAAAATTTCGACGATTATGTCCTTCAATACTCCGACGACCGGAGCAAAGAAGACAATAAGGGGAATTTTGGCTGGACCAAGCTGGGTTATTTTGTGGAAAAATTTGAAGATGCCGCTTTCGCTCTTGAGCCCGGAGCAATTTCTGATCCTGTTGAAACCGCCCTTGGGTTTCATTTTATTAAACTCAACGACCGGCGGGAAATCCCGGTTGAGCCCTATGAAAATTTACAGCTTGATATCACAGAGATTATATATAACCGCTGGCAATTAAAATTTATGAACCGGGAAGCTGCTGTTTTTGACTCTCTCACAACGGCCCGACCTCTTGTTTATAAAGATTCTATCTTGGTAGATTTTATTGATCGTTACCGGCGCTTGTCTACAAACGTATTTTATTCCAAACAATTCACATCATATGATATTCTTGATGTATTTAGCAATACGCTCACCCTGGGATATATTGGGGACACCCCCTTGAATAAAGATTGGCTTATTGAATATTTAAAGTTAATAAGTCTCCAGATGCCCCCCCGTTTTACGGATTTACCCTCTTTTGAAAGTTTCATAGGGCAGAATTACATGGGCTTCCTTCTCTGTGGAGCAGCTAAAAACATGGGGCTGGGTAAAAACAAAGATTACCTGCAAACCAGAAATGTCTATCTTGCCAAAAAAGCATCCGGTCTTTTTGACAAACTTTATGTTTTTGAACAAATTAATCCCGACAAACAAACCCTACGTGACTTCTATAATGAATTTAAAGATAAGCTATATAGCTACGAACCTCGTGTTCGCGTTCGGGAAGTATTGCTGGAAAATTCAACTTTTGCAAAAGAAATATTTAATCGCGCCAAAAACGGTGAAAAGATAGAAAACCTAGCAACAGAATATTCCATAAGAAATATCGGCAAAAAAAATAACGGCTTAATTCCACCTGTTAAAAAGAACCAATATGGCGAAATGAGCATTGCGGCATTTAATATACTTGACGGTGAAATTGGCGGTCCATATAAAATTGGTGAACATTATTCTGTTATTCAGCGCGTTGAATATATCCCCAAAACTTACCGCGATCTTAAGTCGGTCGATTATCGTTTGCTTACAGATTATAGAAATCATTATATGAACGACAAGCGTCAAGAGCAAAATGCAATGTTAAAAAACACCTACTCTGTGAGGGTAAATCCATCGTTTATAAAATAAAATACTTTATTTGCCTTTTATTGGTGTTCCTGTTGTTCTCCGGGTGTGATGTTTTATTTTTTCACAAGGATCCGCTTGTAGCCAGAGTTCAAGGGCGGCTTCTCCGCACATCCGATATAAATAAATTATTGGGAGAATCTTCTTCAAAGCAAAGTCGGGATCAATTCATAGAACATTGGGTTGATCGGCAATTATGGGATATTGAAGCAAAAAAACATGTTCGTATAAACTCAGATTTGCGAACGCAACTCGAGGAATATCAATCTTCTCTTATAATTCGAGAGTATCAAGAAAGTTTTGTTTTAAACAAAATTATGGTGCATGAAAGTGATGTCCTTAAATACTACAATGAACATCAGGGCGAATTTATTACACCGAACGCTGCAGCTTTTCTTGAAATATATACTACACCTTCCCGAGAGGTGGCAAACCAAATATTGGTAAGTCTAAAAAAAATAGAGCGCCCCACCGTGCCCGGACAAATTAAACTGGTTGATAAGGGGTGTTGCATAGAACCGATTGATAAGGCTGTTTTCTCCAAAGAGAGGAAAAGTATTATTGGCCCTATTTTTCATTCAGATCAATATTTTGTACTTTCCGTTATTGAATATTATCCCGAAAATTCTCTGTTACGCGTGGAACATGTTCGAGATGATATCATACAAAAGCTGCAAATGGCGGAGCGCTCAAGTGCCCTGCAACAAAAACAAAAAGAATTAAAGGATCATATTAATGTCAAAATTTTCAAAACTTCTGATCGCTAGTGTTTTACTTATTAGCGCTCTTTTTCTTCCCGCACAACAACTGGTTGATGGAATTGCGGCCATCGTTGGGGAAAATATTATTTTATATTCAGAAATGAACCAATATGCCTTTGAGATTGCACAACAAAGTGGCATAGACGTTTATAATGATCCACAGGCTTTTAATACCATCCAACAAGACGCACTTCGAGATTTGGTAAATTCTAAGATTATTATTCTTCAGGCAGAGGCTGACTCGATTGAGATCAATGAGCGAAATGTTGAATCGACAACAAACCAGCAAGTCCAACAATATATAGAAATGGCCGGATCCGAAGAAATGCTAGAGATGTATTTTGATACACCCCTTAAAAAAATTCGTGAAATGCTTTACGAACGGGTTAAAAGTTCAATGATCTCTCAACAGCTTCAAAGCGAGAAGTTTTCCAAGATCAAAATATCACGACCAGAAGTAATTGATTTTTACAACACCAATAAAGACTCTCTTCCCGATCTTCCCGAGCGCATAGATATTGATCATATTCTAATCAAAGAAAAGCCCTCTCCCGAATCAAAAGAAAAAACTCTTGATATGATACAGAAGATAAGAGATGAGATCATTACGGGTATCCTAACCTTTAAAGATGCCGCTTTTCAATATTCCCAGGACCCCGGTTCTGCCGAAGATGGGGGAGACTTGGGTTTTGTCCCCAAGGGTACTTTTGTAACTGAATTTGAAAAAGCAGCCTTTGCTTTACAGCCTGGTGAAATTTCAGAAGCGGTTGAAACACAATTCGGTTATCACATAATTCAAATGGTTGAAAAACGCGGTGAACTTATCCATGTTCGCCATATTTTATTTTCCATCCAAACAACCGAGTCAGATAATCAATATGTTATTAACCTGTTATCCACATTACGCGACAGTATCTTGGAACAGGGTGATTTTGAGTATTTTGCACGAAAATATAGTGAGGATCCGGATGTAAAAATGAATGGTGGATACCTTGGTGAATTTGCCATTGAAACTCTACAGATACCAGAATTTGGAGAGGTGACAAAAAACATGAAAGCCGGTGAAATTTCAGAACCCTTTATTTCCCCTTATGGCTTTCATATACTACGTTTAAACAAACATATTCCTTCTGAAAAGATCAGCTTGAAAAACCATTATCCTATCCTTGAAAATATGGCTTTAAATCAAAAACAATCGGCTTTCTGGGAAAACTGGATGGAAAGTTTATATGGAAAATACTATGTGGAAATAAAGTTTTGATTTGGGGATAATTTTAATAATTCTCTCTTGTTTTGTGTTTTTTAGCAATTGGAGGTGAGTTTATCCACATTTCTCATTTGTTTATCCACTTTATAAGACTTTCATAATTCGCTTATAATAAAGCGTATTTAAAAACTATTCACGAAATTCACAGTATTAAGAATTTTACTATGTATTTTAAAGAAAAAGATATTAAATTAATAGACGTTAATGTTTATAAATGATTGAGGTGATAAATGAAATTTACTGTTTCAAAAGAAAACTTTTTCAATGTTTTGCAAAAGGTATCTAACGTAACCCCGGTAAGATCTACTTTACCGATCCTATCTTGTATTCTTTTTACCGCAAAAGACAACACTCTTAAAATGCGTTCCACCGATCTTGAGATCACAATGGCGGCTTCATGTGATATTCAAATAGAAGAAGAAGGAGCTATTGCCATACCAAGTAAAATTATAAAAGAGATTACAAGCGAACTCCCCAACACACTTTTAAATTTTCATGTTGAAGATGAACAGATAATCATTACGACAGAATCCGGGGGCGAGTATAAGATCATGGGCCATCCTGCGATGGAATTTCCAACAGAACCCATTGTTGACGACAGTAAGATTATTACACTTCAGGCAGATAAGTTCAAACGTATTGTAGAAAAAACAGGTTTTGCCGTAAGTCGAGACGAAATGAAAGTTGCCCTGAATGGTGTTTTGTTTCAATTTAACGAAAATGAATTAAGAGCTGTTTCTACTGATGGTCACCGGTTGGTAAAATATACACTAAAAGAATTTCAAGGCGCCGAAGATATAAAAGATATTATTGTTCCACCTAAATTTCTCAACCTGTGTGTAAGCAGTATTAAAGACGTTGAGTTCGTGACACTTCGTATTGGACACAACCATATTATGCTTGAGCTATTAAACACAACGATATATTCGCGAATTATTGAAGAACGTTTTCCTGATTATGAAAGCGTGATCCCAGCGGAAAACGACAAAAAAGTACTTGTAGATATTGATCAATTATTATCAGTTGTAAAACGTGTTGGTATATTTGCAAGTAAAAACACGCGACAAATATCACTTAGTTTTTCACACAACAGCGTATTAATAAAAGCAGAAGATATAGAAACAGCTTCAACAGCCAAAGAAGAGCTTGCGCTCGAATACAAAGGTGAAGATTTTGTTATTGGATACAACTCTGATTATTTACGAGAAATGATACGCCATATTGATGGTGAAAAAGTTGATATCCATTTAAAAAACGCCTTGATGGCTGGCTTATTCTTCCCTGTAGAACAACAGGCAGATGAAGAGATACTTTTCCTCTTAATGCCCATCCGTCTTATGTAAGAACCAATAATAAACAGGTGGTTTATGAAAAAAGCGCTACTATTAATTTTTATAGTATCCCTTTTCTTTTCCTGTACGTCATTTATCTATTATCCCAATGGTATTAACGCCCCCCTACTTCAAGAAAAAGATGAGCTACAGGTTAATTTAGCAATAAAAGGACTCGGTGGTGATATTCAAGGCGCATATGCGTTTAGTAATCATTTTTCAACACAATTAAATATTAACATGCTTGATGTTTTTGGAAATGAGTTTGGTGTAGCACACAATTCAGGGCAATATTACGGAGAGGCCGCAATCGGATATTACGCGTCGATAACCCCCGGGTTTGTTTTTGAGGCATATCTTGGAACAGGCCACGGAACCACATTCTTTAGAAACACAAACACCGATGTTCTTCGTACGACCGATTATCACAAAATATATGCCCAACTTGATGCGGGCTTTAGAACAAAGAATTTTAAAATTGGTTTGGCATTTAGAGAAGCTTTTGTAAATGCATACAAAGAAAAAATCGACGGTGTTGTTACCGGAGATCAATATATGGATACTTTTTTTGAGCCGGTAATATTTATGGCACTTGGTGGAAAAAAATATAAGATTAATGCGCAGCTTGGTTTTTCTGAAGCACAATTTGACGCTATAATAGATTATGCACCCCTTATAGTTTCACTGGGGCTTGAAGCAAACTTTTCTCTCGCAAAAACCAAACCAGAATAAAACCCGAAAAAATAAATTATTAACCCCATACTTTTAATAAAGATATTTTTATATTACATAGAAATATGATAAAACAACTTACAGTCAAAAACTTTAGGATCTTTGATGAAAAAACGGTGGATTTTCAACCGGGAGTTAATGTAATTCTTGGTAAAAATGGTGTGGGAAAAACCTCACTGCTTGAGGCGATCTACTTTACATCTTTTACAAAATCCTTTAAAGCCCCACAAGATATTGATATGGTAAAACAAGATGCTGATTTTTTTCAAATCGCAAGCACCTGGGTAGAAAGTAAATATACCAATACCCAAGCAAACTATCTTAAAAATAAAGGGAAACGCTTTATTTTTGACGAAGAAACCATCACCCGCATGATCGATATCATCGGAAGCTTCCCTTTGGTCTTTCAGTCACCGGAGGATTTTCGTGTTACGGCCGGGCCAAGCTCTGAGCGGCGCAGTTATTTTGACAGATTTATTTCTCAAATATCCTCGGCCTATCTTCAAGACCTGATCACATATAGAAGATTGCTTAAAAACCGAAACGCACATTTGAAACAGCTCAGCGAAAGAAAAGACTATATCTATACGGCTCAACTACAAGTATACGATCAGCAATTGTCCCCCATTATGTACGGGATAATGAACACACGGCGCTCGTATAGTGAATTGTTTAATAAACATCTTGATGAACTTTATAGCTCAACTTTTGAAGACGGGAGCATGGGAAATATCGTTTATAAACCTTCTTTACTTGCCGAAACAGAAGCTGATTTTCAGATCGTTCACCAAGAGCAAACACAAAACAATATTGAAAAAGAGATCATTTTACGAAGAACATTATGGGGACCAAACTATGACAAATATCTTTTTCTGCGTAACGGAGAACCACTGATCCACTACGCTTCACAGGGAGAGCACAAGATATGGATGACAATGTTAAAACTTGCTGAAGGCGCCATCATTACAGGGCTTCAGGGCATAGAACCCATATATTTACTTGATGATCTTTTTGCGGAGTTGGATATTAACAATAGCAAACGAATAACGGAAAAGATCATGAAAGCAAAACAAGTTCTTATCAGCACGACCGACATGAGTGATCTTCGTCGTCATGGCATAGATGCCGAAAAAGACAATATTAATATTATTGAAATTTCTTGAGATAAAATTCCCCACAAAAACATTTATATACACAGGAGCATTCAGTATATTTAAGACTGGAAACAAATATGAATAGATCACATAAACAAAGATTAATAATTGGCTTTACTCTGGCACCCGTTTTTCTTG
Organism: uncultured bacterium; assembly: GCA_964395205.1. GTDB lineage: Bacteria > Fidelibacterota > Fidelibacteria > Fidelibacterales > Fidelibacteraceae > M50B103. The sequence continues at coordinate 48,629 of CAYNBL010000001.1, forward strand.
GGGCGGCTTGGTTTGGCAGCGGCTGGTTTCTTGCCATAGTTGCCCTTATTGCTGTGTTTTCACAGTATGAACTCCTTAAAATGGTTCAATATCCCCCACGCGTTCTGATGGTGCTAACACTGATTGTAACACCGCTTTGTTTATTGGCCATGTATTTTGAGAGATTTGACCTTGTTTATTTAATTCTGCTTTTTGCGGCTATTTTTACAAATTTTAGTTTGCTCTTTTACAAAGACTCTGAATTTTTAAAGATGTCTTTTGTTGGGCTTGGCTCTGTTACATACCCCGGGTTAAGCCTGGGTACTTTGATCCTTTTAAGGAATATCGAAATAAGCGGCCTAAGCGTATCGGTTGATATTGGTCGCAATATTGTTATTGGGGTGATCGTAGCCGTATACGCTACAGATATTGCCGCTTTTTATGTGGGTAAACTAATTGGCCGGCACCCCCTTTTCCTTTCAGTAAGCCCAAAGAAGACCATTGAGGGCGCTGTCGGCGGATTCGTTTTTTCCTGTTTGGCCATGTTAATTCTGTGGATGGTTGATTTTATACCCATTTTTCATCTTTTTGATTATATGGCCCTTGCTGTTTGCGCAGGTTTGTTTGGACAGATGGGAGATCTTGTTGAGTCAAAAATCAAAAGAGAGATTGGAGTTAAAGACTCATCCAATATATTGTTGACCCACGGTGGATTCTTAGATCGATTTGATTCACTTGCAGTTGTGGCACCTCTTTGCTGGATATATGTGTACACAAAATTTTTCGTTTAAGGTGGTTTTTTTGATAAAAAATCATAGATTACAAACTTGGTTTGGAATAATAGCAAAAACATAGATTAAAAATATTTATCGCAGGATAAAAGTAAAAATGAGGACTTTATGAAACCGGAAGCAATCAGATCCATTCTTGCAACGGATTGCGGTAGCACCACAACAAAAGCAATTCTCATCGAAAAACAAGGTGACGAATATAGACTTGTTGTTCGTGGTGAAGCACCCACAACCGTTGAAGCTCCTTTTGAAGATGTTACAAAAGGCGTTTTGAATGCGGCGAAAGAAGTTGAAGAACTTTGCGGTCGCCAAATCTTAGATAATGACAAGATTATCACACCACAAAAGGGTAACAAGGGTGTTGATATTTATATTTCAACAAGCTCTGCCGGAGGCGGTCTTCAAATGGTAGTATCCGGTATTGTAAAAGCCATGAGTGCCGAGTCTGCTGAACGTGCCGCCCTAGGTGCTGGTGCGATTGTAATGGATGTTTTGGCATCTAATGATGGCCGACTTCCTCACGAAAAGATTCAGCGTATTCGACATCTTCGTCCCGACATGATTCTTCTATCAGGCGGTACAGATTCGGGAAACATTAAGGGCGTTGTAGAAATGTCAGAGCTTTTAAAAGCCGCGAACCCCAAACCACGCCTTGGTATTAATTATAAGCTTCCTGTTATTTACGCGGGTAATCAAAAAGCGAACGACGAAATAAAAAAGAATTTATCTAAAGAAACAGACTTAAGCATTGTTGAGAATCTTCGCCCGGTACTTGAAAGAGAAAACCTAGGCCCCGCCCGTGACAAGATCCACGATCTTTTTATGGAACACGTGATGGCACAAGCTCCCGGTTATAAAAAATTGATGTCCATGACTGATGCGCCAATTATGCCAACCCCGGGTGCCGTGGGTGAGATCATGCAGGTTATCGCAAAAAAAGAAGGCATTACAGTTCTTGGAGTTGACATTGGCGGCGCAACCACAGATGTCTTTTCAGTCTTTAAAGACCTTGAAAAAGGCGATCCTATTTTTAACCGCACCGTGAGTGCTAACCTTGGAATGTCCTATTCGATATCAAATGTGCTTGCATCTGCCACGTTGCCAAACATTCTCCGATGGGTACCATTTGAAATTGATGAAATTGATCTTCGGAACAGGATCGGAAACAAAATGATCCGCCCGACAACCATTCCACAATCTCTTGAAGAATTAAAAATAGAACAAGCTATTGCCCGTGAGGCTTTACGCTTGTCTTTTATACAGCATAAAGCATTTGCCGTTGGATTGAAAGGCGTTCAAAAAGAACGTACCATTTCTGATGCATTTGATCAATCTTCTTCAGGTGAAACCCTTGTCAACATGATGGACTTGGATATTATTGTCGGCTCAGGCGGCGTGCTTTCGCATGCTCCCCGCCGTCATCAATCAGCCCGAATGATGATAGATTCTTTCCTGCCTGAAGGGATCACCCAGATCGCAGTGGATTCCATTTTCATGATGCCACAACTGGGTGTGTTGGCTATCGTTCACGAAAAAGCTGCTACGGAAGTTTTCAATAAAGACTGCCTTCTTCGTCTTGGTACCTGTGTGGCGCCCGTCGGACCGATCAAAGCAGGCAAGGAATACATGCGTATTCGTTTCACACTTCCCGATGGAAAGATGATAGATAAAGCCTATACCATTGGCGAAATGGAATTGTTTGAAGCCCCATATGAAGCGATGGAAGCAGAGATTATTCCTGCACGTGGCGTAGATGTTGGCTCTGGCCCCGGACAAATTGTGAAGACAAAAATATACGGAGGTCTAGTTGGTATTATTATTGATGCCCGTGGACGACGCCCTTTTGTTCTTCCGGTAAACCCAGTCGAGCGCGTATCCAAACTTCAGGAATGGAGTAAAACAGTCAATGAATTCGAGGATAAATAGTTGAAGCCTCCGCTTCAATATTTATTATAAAGGAGAAAATATGGCACATGCATATACACCGGGATTAAAGGTTATTCCCAAAACCGTAGTTCACAAAACAAGACGCCTTCCCCTAAAAGGAAACGTCGTCGTTGAGGTGGGTGCAAAAGTCAAGGCCGAAGATGTTGTTGCAACAACCAATCTTCCCGGGAATGTTGTCCCGGTCAATCTGGCCAATATGTTGAATATAGAAGCATCTGAGATCCCGGAGCTATTGCTTATAAAGCTTGGCGAGGCGGTTAAAAAGGGAGATATTATTGCTGAAACACCTGGCATTTTTGGTTTATTTAAATCAAAAGCAATTGCTCCCGCAACAGGAACACTGGAAGCGGTTTCAAGTATTACGGGACAAGCAATTATTCGCGAAGCCCCCATCCCCGTTTCGGTTCAAGCGTATATTACAGGAAAAGTCACCGGCATTATTGAAGATGAGGGTGTTGAAATCAGCACAGCGGCATCTTTCATTCAAGGTATTTTTGGTATTGGCGGTGAGCGACGGGGAGAGATCAAGATACTTACCAAAAATACGACCACACAGATCACTGAAGATATGCTTTCGGACGATTGCAAAGGTAAGGTCCTTGTTGGCGGTTCGTTTTTAAGCTACAAAGCGTTTATAAAAGCTCAGCATATTGGAGCTATCGGTATTGTTGTCGGCGGATTCAACTACAGCGATATTAAGAAGATCATCGGCTATGATATTGGTGTTGCCATTACGGGACAGGAAGATATTGATACAACCTTGATCATTACCGAAGGTTTTGGCGAGGTTCATATGGCTGATCAAACTTTTAATCTATTAAAAACTCACGAAGGAAAGATGGCCTCTGTGAACGGCGCCACACAGATCCGCGCCGGCGTTATTCGCCCAGAGATCATAATTCCCCTTGACGGAGATATCAAGCTCGAAAAAGAAGAAGCTGAACTTTTTGGCATGGATGCCGGAACAGAAGTTAGAGTTATTCGGGCTCCGTATTTTGGCATGCTTGGAGAGGTTACAGACCTACCCCATGAACTTCAGCGACTGGAGTCAGGCTCACTTGCCCGTGTCGCGAAAGTCAAACTTTACGAAACGAAAAAAGAAGTCCTTCTGCCACGCGCAAATCTTGAAATGATCGAGAAAAAATAGGAGTTGGCTATGAAACGCGCAGGGATCTTACTTATTGTATTTTTACTGCTCGCTGTTTTGGGCGGGTGCAGTTCCATCGATGAAAAAATTGAGAAGGGACAGTATAATATGGCAAGAACACAGATCAACAAAACAATAGCCACCGATAAGATAGAAGATCTTGATCGCATTGCACTTGAAGATAAAAAAGATATCATTCACCGAATTGAAATAGATTTCAATAAATCACGAAATAATGTTCTTGAATATATTCGCCAATACTATCCGGATGTTACCGATGAACAGATGCGCGCATGGGAAGAAAGCAAAGCGCTTGAAAAAATGACAATCAACGGTGAGGACCGCTATTTTACAAGAGCAGCACAAAACCTATTTCGTATTGACAAAGAAGCCAAAGCAAAAAAAATAAAAGTGGACGGTAAAAAAAATGACGACCTTGTAGATTTTTTAGAACAAAATCTTCCGACTGTCATTGAAGAGGTGAAAAAAAGCAGGGGAACAACCGGAAAACCACTTGACCTGAAGTTTACTTACACGCTTACCGTTGACGCAGATGCGGTCCCGGCGGGCGAAATGATCCGATGCTGGCTTCCCTTCCCACGCGAGGGGAATGTTCGCCAACAGAATGTAAAGCTTCTATCAACCAGTATAGACGAATACATACTCGCGACCAACAGCCAAATGCAACGTACTTTATATATGCAGAAACCGGCTATTGCCGGAGAACCAACGGTCTTTGAAATGGCGTTTATCACCACCACACGAGCGCAATGGTTCGATCTTGAAAACAAAGAGATTAAACCTTATAACCAAAACAGCGAAATATATAAGACATACACTAAAGAACGAAACCCACACCTCTTGTTTACGCCTGCAGTCAAAACTATGTCTGGAAAGATAGTCGGCGAAGAAAGGGACCCCTATCAGATCGTTAAAAAAATATTTAATCATATTACAGATAATTATCCATGGGCCAGTGCTCGGGAATATTCTACAATTGAAAACATCCCCGAGTATGTTATAGCCAACCACCATGGTGATTGCGGCCAGATGACATTACTGTTTATGGTTCTTGCCCGTTACAACGGGATTCCGGCGCGCTGGCAAAGCGGTTGGATGCTTCACCCGGGGAACAAGAATTTACACGACTGGTGTGAGATATATTTTGAAGGTTTGGGTTGGGTGCCGGTTGACCAATCTTTTGGACGCCAGCAGGTTAAAAACCCCGAGGTTCAAGGCTTCTTCCTGGGTGGTTTAGATGCATACAGATTGATCGTAAACGACGATTATGGAATGTCTCTTTTTCCCGCAAAACAATTTCTGCGTAGTGAAACAAATGATTTCCAGCGCGGTGAAGTTGAATGGAAAGGCGGGAACTTGTATTTTAACCAATGGGACTATCACTTAGAACTAGAATATTTAAATAAATAGAAAGGAAATAAGAATGAAAAGGACCCTATTAATTATGGCGTTAGCAACAATGATGTTCGTCGGGTGTTCGGATAAAGCCGATCTTACCCCTGCCCAGGTTGAGTTTTTTAAAGCAATGGGCGAAAAGATCTCTTACATGAAGCCTGACACCTCGGTTGTATTGGCTACCACCACAGCGTTTGAGATTAAAAATCACGATATAATGGAAAGTGTTTATCAGGGCATGCACGGAGATATCTCAATTATCGAAAGTGTTGATCCCGCTCGTATTGAATCGTTTATTATGCAAATAGTTACACTGAAAGCACAACAAGATATCTTGTTAGCAGAAGCAAAAAAAGACGGTATAACAGTTACAAAAGATTCAATTGATGCTTTTATGAAAAAAAAACTTTTTATCCCCAACGGTGGCAAAGATGCATTTCTTGAACAACTCAAATTACAGCAGGTCGACCTTGATTTTGTTCGCGAAGATACTCGCAAAAACATGCTTATCATGAAATATATTGACGAAGTTGCCCTTAAGGATATTGATGTGAATGTTTCAGATGAAGAAGTAGTTGATTATTACAACAACAATAAAGAACAATACTCACAAGAAACGGCAACGGTTCGCCATATTCTTTTCCTGACGCAAGGTAAACCAGAAGAAGAGGTAGACAGTATTAAAACATTGGCGGCTGATGTTGCCAAAAGAGCGCAAGCAGGCGAAGATTTTGTTTCACTTGTTTCTGCCTATAGTGAAGACCCCGGTTCAAACACGAGTGGTGGACTTTATGCGGATTTCCCACGTGGTCGAATGGTCCAATCTTTTGAAGACGCCAGTTTCACGCTTCCCATTGGAACGATCTCTGATTTGGTGGAAACACCCTACGGTTATCATATTATTAAGATCGAAGATCGCAAAGCAGGCAAAACACTTGAAGATGTTCGCGACGAAGTTGTTTTAGTTTTAAAAGAACAGAAAAAAGAAGCCGCTTTTCCACCGGTGCTTGACAGCCTGGTTGCAAAGTATGAATTTACTTTTCCTCTCTAGATATTGAGATAAATCATTTTAAAACACCCCGAATATTCGGGGTGTTTTTATAGTATCATTTATTAAATTGAAGTAAAGTTGAAACAAATGATAGGAGAAAGGCGATAAAATTAATATAATTGCTGGAAAACGGCTGAGAAACCATGGAGAAAGAAAAAATTATGGCCTTTATTAAACGAAACAAAAGAACTATTGTGCTTTCAATGGTGGCATTGGTGCTGTTATTTAGTATATCTCATATTTCACGACTTCGCGCAGATGCACGCGACATCTATGAAAAGCTACAAGTTTTGACCGATATTATTGGGATCGTAAATGAAAATTATGTTGAAGATGTCAACTGGGACAGCACAATGGAAGGTGCATATAGGGGATTACTTGAACAACTGGATCCCCATTCCACCTATATTCCCGCAAAGCGTCTTAAAACGGAACAAGAAAGATTCGAGGGCGAATTCCAGGGAATTGGTATTGAATATGATATTATTGACGGTTATATAACCGTTATTTCACCCATTGTCGGAACCCCCGCAGACAAAGTCGGCTTGCAATCCGGTGATAAATTTCTGAAGATCGATAATGAGTCTGCCTATAAGATAACCCGCGACCAAACCAAAAAAAGGCTTCGTGGCAAAAAGGGCACAAAAGTAATCGTTAATGTATTGCGCCCCGGAGTGGAAAAACCCTTTGATGTAACGATCACGCGGGATGACATCCCCCTTTACTCAATATCGGGATATTTTATGATAGACGATGAAACGGGTTATATTCTTCTGAACCGCTTCGCCGAAAAAACGTATAAAGAATTTACAGATGCTATGAAATCTTTGAAAAAAGAAGGAATGAAGTCTCTTATTCTTGATCTTCGTTACAACCCTGGCGGATATATGAATCAGGCCATTGATATCCTAGATGAATTTGTTGGAGCCGGCGACACCCTTGTTTATACACAGGGACGGATACGCAGTTCCAATAGCTATCATATCGCCACCAAAAGGGGAAATTATGAAGAACTCCCCATTACGATTTTGATCAATCGCGGATCTGCTTCAGCATCGGAAATTGTTGCGGGAGCACTTCAGGATCTTGATCGCGGTTTGATCGTTGGCGAAACATCTTTCGGAAAAGGTCTGGTACAAAGACAATGGCCGCTGCGAGACGGATCTGCAATCCGTGTGACAACCGCACATTATTTTACCCCATCAGGTCGATTGATCCAGCGCCCCTATGAAGACGGTGTTGATAAATATTACGAAGATCTTTATACGCTTCCCGATAGCGTATTCAACGATTCTCTTGATAAGCATTTGAATGTTCGCCCAAAACATACAACCAAAAACGACAGGATCGTTTATGGCGGCGGCGGCATTACGCCTGACATTATTGTGAAACGAAACTATGATCTGAGCAAAAGTACAATGAACATTTTTAGTCAGGACGTTCGCGTATTTTTTAAGTTTGCCCAAAAATATGGTCGCAAACATCCGGAATATAAAAATGACATCGATAATTTTCTTTATAACGTGGAATTTGACGAAAACTTTATTCCCGAATTGTATGAATTTGCCGTTAAGGATGTAAAAGAACTAAAAGAAGAAGAACTTGCCGAAGATAGAGATTATTTAGAAATGCAGATCAAATCAGAGCTAGCTAAGATATGGTGGAACAATAACGCCTATTATGAAGCGCGCCTTTTGAGTGACAATCAATTCAAAAAGGCCTTCCAGTCCATGAAAGAAGCGCAAAAGTTTATGGCAATTCATTAATAATTCATTGACTTTATAAGCGTATTTGCTTAAAATGATACGTTGTACATGTAAATTAAAACGATAATTTGGAGGTCGATTTTATGGTAAAGCTCTTTTTAGATGGTGGCGCATTCATGTGGCCAATCTTGGGTGTTTTTATTGTTGGTCTTGTCATTGTATTTGAGCGTTTATATGCGCTTATTACAATTTCAACCAAAACAAAAGCTTTCACCAAAATAATTAAAGGTACTTTGGAAGAAGATGGAATTGAAGCAGCTCTTGCAGTTTGTGAAGAATCCACTAGTCCTATTGCCATTATGTATGCAGAAGCCCTGCGTCACACAGACAAAGGCTTGGAAAGAGTTGAAAAAACTTTGGATACTATCGGTTCGCTGGAAATGACTTTTCTCGAAAAGAACCAGATATGGTTGTCCACCGTGATCGTTATTGCACCAATGCTTGGTTTTACAGGAACGGTTTCCGGTATGGTCACCGCTTTCCAGGATATTGCTGCTTCTAACGATATGTCTCCGGCCATTGTTGCCGTTGGTATTTCTCAAGCACTTTTGACCACATTGTTTGGTCTTGTTGTGGCCATGATCATTCAGGTATTCCAGAATTTCTTCCTTTTCCAAATCGACAATCTTGTCATTGATATGGAAAGAAGCTCTTTAGACCTTCTTGATACGCTTGAAACAAAAACGATCAAAAAATAAAACAGAAATGATAGGAAGATCAAATGTTAGGTAAGAAAAAACGTCCGCCTGCAGAGATCCCGAGTTCGTCAATGTCTGACATTGCGTTTCTGTTATTGGTCTTTTTCCTTTTGGTATCAAATGTTGATACCGATAAAGGCCTGGGAGTTCTTTTGCCCCCACCCGGTGACTCAGAGATCAAGTTGAACCCCAAGAACATTACTATGGTATTGGTTAATTCCACTGGAGATGTCCTATTCAACGATGAGGTTATACCGGTTGAGGAAATCACTGCGCGTGCGCGCCAGCTTGAAGCAAGCAATCCCAATATGGTTTTTTCGGTTCAAACGGACCGAAGAACCAAATATCAAGACTATATTGATGTGGTTGATCAGCTAACTGCTGCAAACGTCAAGAAATTGGCACTTATTGGTACGCAGTAGGAGGTACTATGGCGATAAAGAAAAAAACTAAATCAAAAAGTGGAATTCCAACCGCCTCAATGTCTGATATTATTTTTATGTTGCTGATCTTTTTTATGGCTGCAACATCATTGAAGACAGTGGAAGGACTTAAGGTCAAACTTCCCCGTGCACGATCAATAGCAAAATTGGATACACCGAAACAATCGGTACTTTTTGTTTTCATTGACCGTACAGGAAACATCAGCATTCAGGATAAATTGCTCAACGTCGAAGATGTATCAGAAGTGATCTATCCCTTGCGCAGAAACGACAATATGTTAACGATTTCGTTACGTTCGGATCAGGAAACACAAATGGGAGTTGTCTCAGATGTTCAAAATGAACTTCGAGATGCCAGTGCGCTGAAAGTAAACTATTCAGCAAAACCAAAATAGACAGAACAGGAGTCATATAATGCCAGCAAAACAATTTGAACGCTTTAAAGCCCGCTCCGGTTTTATGACCGAGGTAGCAATGGTGGCTGTTTTAGCATTGGTTGTGTTATTTGTCTATCTGTTTCCAAAATTTGATCGTGAATCGCAATTACAAAAAGGAACGGTTATTGAATTTATTCAGTCTGAAGAAATCCCGCAGATCGAACTTCAGCAGATGCAAGTACCGCAACAGCGCCCCTCTATTCCGGTATTGAGTGAAGACGAAGAAATATCTGAAGACTTTACTATCGATGATATGGACTTTGATGATTACGAAGCCATTGACGCACCACCACCTCCGCCAGGAGATGGCAACAGTATGACTAGCGTTCCTTTTATTCCTTTTGACGAAGCGCCCACGGCCATCGGCGGACAAGCCGCAATTGCCCGAAACACGGTTTATCCGGAAATTGCCAAAGAAGCCGGTATCGAAGGACAGGTTGTAGTGCATGCGTTTATTAATGACAAAGGTATTGTTGAAAATTGCATGATCCTTAAGGGCCTGGCGGGTACAGGATTGGATGAAGCTGCTATCAAGGCGATCAAGAAAACTAAATTCAAACCAGCAAAACAGCGAGACAGAAATGTGGGTGTCTGGATCTCAATTCCGGTTACATTCAGGCTGAACACAAAATAAATTGTATATTAAACCTGTGGTATTATGTGTAAACGTAGTAACGCAGGTTTTTTATATCCATCAAGTATTAAAACCCATAACAAGAAAGGGCGGCCATGAACAAGAAACGCAACATTCTATTTGTAACGTCAGAAAGCGTTCCCTATGCAAAATCCGGTGGATTGGCGGATGTAGCCGGCGCACTTTCTAAAACTTTAGCAGAAAACGGACATAAAGTTATGGTTGTGATGCCTTATTATGCAAGCATTTCTCAAGATTTGACCCGATCTGAAGAAGCGCCTTTTTCCATGAATGTCTGGATGGGTAATACTGAAGAGTGGTGCCTGGTTCACCCCAAAAAAATCAGTGAAAATCTTGAATATTATTTTATTGATTTCCAAAATTATTTTTTCCGTGATGGCATGTATCACAATCTTGCTATGCAAGATTATCTTGACAATCCCAAGCGCTTTGCATTTTTATCACAAGCCGCGCTGTATCTGTGCAAAACTAAGCAAGTCAATATTGATATTGTTCATGCACATGATTGGCAGGGGTCCCCGGCGCTTGCATATTTAAAAACACACCATTGGGGTGATAAATATCTAGGACATGCAGCCGCTGTGTTAACCATACACAACATTGGTTATCAGGGGAAATATCCTAAAAACGATTATTCATATCTTGGCTTTCGCGAGGAAGATTTCAACCAATATGTTTTTGAGGATTTTGGAGGAATTAACCTGCTTAAAGGCGGCATTCATTTTGCCGATATTGTTAATACGGTCAGCCCCACTTATGCGAACGAAACCCTAACACCGCAATATTCTCACGGGCTTGATAACATTCTTCGCATGAAAGGCGAACAATATATTGGCATTCTTAATGGTGTGGATTATTCTGACTGGGACCCCGAAAATGACACCCTAATTCCAAAGAAATACAATGTAAAAGACATCACAGGAAAAACCGCTTGCAAAAAAGCCCTACGTGAACACTATGGATTAGCTCAGAATGAGGCTCCCATTATCGGGATCGTTAGCCGCATGGCTGAACAAAAAGGGCTACACATGCTAGCCAATAGCATTGAAGCGATTGTAAAGAACATGAATGTTCAGTTTGCCATCCTTGGGTCGGGCGATAAGGATCTTGAAGCATATTTTGATTCATTACCCGCTAAATATCCCGGACAAATCGGTGTTCAAGTGGGATATGATAATACCCTAGCACATTTGATCGAAGCCGGTTCAGATTTCTTTATCATGCCATCCCTATATGAGCCATGTGGATTAAACCAGATCTATTCGCTCAGATATGGAACATTGCCAATTGTCCGTGCCACCGGCGGTTTGGAAGATACCGTTGAACAATACGATGAAGCCACTGGCGAGGGAACGGGATTTAAATTCTTTGATGCAACGGAAAGAGCCATCTATAATACGGTCGGATGGGCGGTTTCCACATATTATGATCGTCCACAGCATTATAAGATCATGCAAAAGCGAGCCATGCAGAGATCATTTTCATGGGAAGAAAGCGCAAAACGCTATGAGACAGCGTATGAGCACGCAATTGCAATCAAGAAAGAAAGGGATAAAGGATAACGATCAATTTAAAATAAAACACAAGGGCTCGATATTTCGAGCCTTTTTTATATGTGATAATTTTACAAAAATATGAGAGGAAAGTGCAGGAAGATTTAAAAATATTAATTGCGGATTAAATTGAATATTTGAATTTTCGTCTCACGTCTCACGTCTCACGTTTTTATTATAATCTTTAATAAGTAACAAGTATGTAACAGTTCCCAAGCTATATAAGATTGCCGTAATGATAAATATCTTGTAATACGGTAATTCGAGTCCACGCAATAATTGGAAGATCTTTGCGCTGACAAACCAGGATGCATTCCACAAGCCGGTTTCTATGGCAGAAATGAGCTCTCGGTTTTTTTCTCCCACATATTTCATTACCAGCTCCGAGGTGATCGGAGATGCCATATTCATCAGGGGTTGACGAATAATGAAAGCTCCTGCCGCAAACCAAACGGCAAAGCCCATGTTTGAATATAGCTCTGTTGAGGCAAGAAAAACCAGAAATAATATTGCAGAAAATTGCGTAACCGCAATGGAAAGTCCATAGCCAAGTTTTCTTCGAAGTATAGGGGTTAACATTCCACCAAAAAACACAATACCGGCCGCAATGGATCCCATTAAAGCGTAAATATCGGAGTTCATTTTAAACACAGAATTAAAATAAAGGTTCATAAACGGGATGGTTAATCCGGCACCGACAGATATTAGAAACATAGGCAGAAGACCCCGGAAGATTTTTTTCCAATTATAGCTTTTTAAATGTTGAAAAACATTATTGTGGTTAGATGGAACGGGATCTTTCTCTTTAATAACGGAAAAAGGAATAAGACTTAAAACGCTAAAAAGCGTAATGCCTATTAATATCTCAAATTCCCCCAGTCCCGGCAATCCGATTTTAGGGGCTATAGAAAAAGCGCCCTTGATAAGAAAACCCGAAACAATAGTAGCAAGACTCCATACGGCAAAGTTCAGGGCAATACTTTCACTGAGGGTTTCTTCGTTCCCGTTGCGTAGAATAAATGGTAAGGCGGTTACATGTTCTAACATAAACCCCATACTTGCAAAAAAGAACAGAACTTTAATTAACCAGTCAATATGTGCATTAGCCGCAAACAACAAAGCCATACTAGCTATGGGGGCCAATATAGCCCCAGTTATAAAAAAGGGCTTTAGGCGCTTTCCTTTTATGATCAATCCAAAAGGAATGCTAAATAAAAGAATACTGATAAAACGAAAGGAAATAAAATTAGCAATATCAGAATCAAGATAACCGAGCTTACGAAGATAAATATTTATGATAAGATTAGCGGAAGCATTTAGAAGCTGCAACAAAAAAGCCCCCGTGATCAGGAGTTTAATTGAGCGGGGAACCGATAAATAGCGCCCGAATAATTGTCGAATTTCACCCATGCAATTAAAATAAGAATGATTTTTTAAAGACGCAAGAGAATGCGTTTATATAAAACAAAAAGAGATATATTATTCCAAATTTTTCAAGATTCTCTCATTTTTTTAATGAAATATATCACTTATATTACAAGGTCAAAAAGGAGAAAAGTATGAAAAGTAATTTAAAAGGACGTTCGTTTTTGGGTCTGTTGGATTTCAGTCCTGACGAGATCAATGACCTGATCGACCTATCGGCTCAAGTAAAACAAGAAAAGAAGAACGGGATCTTTCCCCGACGACTGGAAAATAAAAATATAGCTTTATTGTTCGAAAAGAACTCAACCCGTACTCGTTGCGCTTTCACTGTTGCGGCTATTGACGAAGGGGCACACCCCGAATTTTTAGGTAAAAATGACATTCAGTTCGGGAAAAAAGAAAGTGTAGCAGATACGGCTCGCATTTTAGGGCGAATGTTTGATGGTATTCAATATCGCGGCTTTAAACATGAAACCGTAGAAGGTCTTGCAAAATATGCCGGTGTTCCCGTTTGGAATGGTTTGACCGACGCTTTTCATCCCACTCAAATACTGGCTGACTTTTTAACTATTAAAGAGCAAAAAGGTTACCTAAAAGGCATTGTTCTTTCATTTGTTGGCGACGGGCGCAACAATATGGCAAATTCGCTGATTGTAGGTGCGGCAAAAATGGGCATGGATTTTCGTATCGTTACCCCCAAGAGTCTTTTTCCCAAAGCAGAACTTGTTGAAACCGCCAAAACGATCGCAAAAGAAACCGGTGGCCGCATTATGATTACAAACGATATTACCGAAGGCGTTAAAAATGCCGATGTGATTTATACCGATGTTTGGGTTTCAATGGGTGAAGAAGATCAATTTGAAAAACGCATAAAACTTCTTTTACCGTATCAGGTAAATGCTGATATGATGGCCAAAACAGGCAAATTGGACACTCTCTTTTTGCATTGTTTGCCGGCATTTCACGATCTCAATACGACGGTTGGTACTGAGATTTATGAAAAATTTGGAATTGATGCAATGGAAGTCAGTGATGAAGTATTTGAATCCGAGAACAGCAAGGTATGGGACGAAGCCGAAAACCGTATGCATACGATCAAAGCGGTGATGATCGCTACGCTTCAAGACTAAAGATTAAAGTATAAAGAATAAAGTAAAACCGCAGCATGCTGCGGCTCTTTCATTTTATTACAATTAAAAATTCAATTAAAGCGTTAGTATCTTGATTTCTTTATTCAATACTTTCAATTCAAGTGGCGTGACGCCAAAGATCTCTCCCTCGGGGTTGCATATTTTAACGGGGTCAGACCAAACCTTAAAATGCTTTCCGGGATAGACCTTGAATTGAGGTACCGAAAGATGTTTACCCTCAAAAACCTTAGGAAATACCTTTAGCAGATCTTTTTTGGGCATATCCTCAAGAACCAAGCATTCTATTATGCCATCATCCATAATGGAATTGGGGGATATTTTCATATTCCCGCCTAAAATAACAGTATTTGAAAAATTAGTTAAAACACTGTCGTATTCATATACGATACCATCAACCTCGAGTTTTGTCCTTTGAGGTTTGAATTTAAGAATCTCGACAACAGCACCAACGGTATAGGCTGTTTTACCGATAAACTTTTTCATTTTATTTCCGAGATATGATACATCTGCAACAAGCCCAAAACCAATTGCGTTAATGGAGTAATATTTATCGCCTTCTGTTGTAAACTCCATAATATCCACTTCGCGAATTTTTCCATTAGTTACGGCTTTAATTCCATCACCCCAATTTTTTAGATTCAAATCGAACGAAAAAGAATTTCCCGTACCAACGGGGATCACACCCATTAGGGGGTGTTCTTTTGATGATGTGTTTTGCATAATACCGTTCAGGACCTCATAGACGGTCCCGTCACCACCGGCGGCAAGAATGAGATCGCAGGCGTTAGCATCAATATGCTTTGCAATTTCGCTGGCGTGGAAGCGATACAGTGTGCGATAGGGTGTAACGGTATGCCCTCCGCCACGAAGTGCCTTTAGAATGAGCGGATAGAGCTTGTCGCCCCTACCACCTCCCGAGTTGGGATTGTATATCAGTTGAATGTTCATGTTCTCTCCTGTTGTGTGCCGGATAAGTTAATAATTCAAGAGACAAGAAACAAGAAGCAAGAAACAAGATTAAAGCAAAAAGATAAAAGTATAGAAAAAGAAGCCATACTGTTGTTTGGGCAAGGGAAAAAAATAAATCTCATACAATGCAAAAATGATTAAAATTACCGGATAGAAAATGAGAAGTCCCATATGGGACTTCTCAAGAGGGGGACGAAAACTTTATATTGAACCCTGCCGTATATTTGGCAAGGACAAGAATCTTAATTGCAGGAAAATATTAAACGAAATTAAAGCCAATGTCAAACAAAAAAGATACTTATGTCGGATGAATAATTTAAGCAGAAGGAAAAAAGAGGGATAAGCAACACGGGCTTTTAAATCCTTTGTATGAACAAAATAATTAAAGTTATGATCAATACTTTTGAGAAAGAATACGTAGTACATAAATTCGCCCCCCCGACGATATGTTACGTAAAGCAAACCCTTAAATTGTGAGCTTGCTCTACGAAGCCCCGATACTTCGGGATCGGGATGAAGGATCTATTCATGATATGGCGTTCTGTAACATAAATAGATCTTTCGACTACGCCCCGATTTTGATCGGAACTTCGCTCAAGATGACAGGCTTTCTTGCATTGAATTTTACTCTCGGATATTCTATTATCCATTGTTTTGAACACCCTTTTTCCCTAAATTCAACGATATATTAGAACCCTTCGACCAACGGGAGACAGAATGAAGGAACTTTCAAAGACTTATGATCCAAAACATGTAGAAGATGCCTGGTTTACTCACTGGGAAAAACAGGGGTATTTTCACTCTGAGCCGAATTCAAAGAAGGCTCCTTTTTGTGTAATGATCCCGCCGCCCAATGTGACGGGCATGCTGACAATGGGTCATGTATTAAATAACACACTTCAAGATATTTTAGTCCGGAAAGCTCGCATGGAAGGTTTTGAAACCATGTGGCTGCCCGGAACGGATCATGCCGGTATTGCCACACAAGCTCGCGTAGAAAAACATATTCGCGAAAGCGAAGATAAGACGCGTCATGATTTTGGTCGCGAAGCATTTGTCAATCGCATTTGGGACTGGAAAGATCAATACGGCGGTATGATCATTCGTCAATTGCGAAAATTGGGTGTTTCTTGCGACTGGGAACGCGAACGCTTTACACTTGATGATGGTTTATCTAAAGCCGTCCGCGAAGTCTTTGTCAGTCTTTATGAAAAAGATCTTATCTATAAAGGGAAACGCATTATTAACTGGTGTCCGGTTTCCCATACTGCACTTTCGGATGAGGAAGTAATTCACCAGGAAAAGAACGGTAATCTTTGGTACTTCAAATATCCTGTAAAAGGTGAAAAAGATCGCTATCTTGTTATTGCAACTACCCGCCCCGAAACCATGCTGGGCGATACCGCAGTGGCCGTTAATCCCAAAGATGAACGATACGCTGATCTTGTTGGGAAAACGATCTTTCTTCCTCTTGCGGATCGTGAGATCCCAATTGTTGAAGATTCTTATGTTGATATGGAATTTGGAACAGGTGCTGTCAAAATCACCCCTGCTCACGACCCGAACGATTATGAAATTGGTTTACGTCACAAGTTGGAATTTTTAAATATCATGAATGAAGATGCCAGCATGAACGATAGCGTCCCTGAAAAATACAAGGGTATGGATCGTTATGTTTGTCGCAAGGCTATCGTCAAAGATCTTGATGAGCTAGGCTTGCTTGATAAGATCGAAGAGCATGTTCATAAAGTCGGTTACAGTGAACGCGCGCACGTTCCAATCGAACCAAGATTATCCGAGCAATGGTTTGTTAAAATGGAGCCACTTGCAAAACCGGCACTGGAAGCCGTAAACAGCGGAAGGATAAAATTTAATCCCGATCGTTGGGTTAAGACATATAATCACTGGCTGGAAAATATTCGGGACTGGTGTATTTCCCGTCAACTTTGGTGGGGTCACCGCATCCCGGTTTTTACTTGTACTGATTGCGGTTGGGAATCTGCAGAACGTAAAGATCCCACAGTTTGTCCGGTTTGCGGAAGCAAGAATATTACACAAGATAACGATGTTCTTGATACATGGTTCTCTTCGTGGTTATGGCCTTTTTCAACCCTAGGTTGGCCTGAGAAAAATGAAGATCTTAAATATTACTATCCAACCAATGATCTTGTTACAGCCCCCGATATTATTTTCTTCTGGGTGGCGCGCATGATCATGGCCGGAATTGAATTTATGGATGATATCCCCTTTAAGAATGTTTATTTTACGGGACTGATCCGCGATATGCAGGGTCGCAAAATGAGTAAATCATTGGGCAATTCTCCCGACCCGCTTGAAGTTATTGAACAGTACGGTGCCGATGCATTGCGTTACGGCATGATGCTGATCGCCCCCAAAGGTCATGATATTTTATTTGACACATCTCAGATCGAATTGGGCCGTAATTTCATGAATAAGCTTTGGAATGCATCGCGTTTTGTTCTCATGAATGTCGATGAGAGTACGCCAATGGTCATGCTTCCAGAAGAAAAAGACCTTGAAACACCCGATAGATGGATACTTTCACAACTAAAGGGAACCATCGAATCTGTTAACAAGCATATGGCGGAATATCGTTTTAACGATGCCGCAAAAGACATCTATGATTTTACATGGAATAATTTTTGCGATTGGTATATTGAACTTATCAAGTCGCGTCTATATGGCAATGACGAAAACAAAAAAGCTACCGCATTAAAAACCGCAACTTATGTCTTGCGAGATATCGTTAAACTGCTTCATCCTTTTGCGCCTTTTATTACAGAAGAAATATGGCAGTCTGTCAAGACAGATAAAGAACCTGATATCATGATCGCAGATTGGCCTAAAACAGATGCTTTGCCGGCTTCAAAAAAAGCAGTAAAAGAAATGAGCTTGGTAATGGATGTGATCACTGCGATCAGAACCATTCGTTCAGAGATGACTGTACCACCCTCAAAGAAAGCCGATGTTTTAATTGGCGGTGGAACACCCAAATCTTGCGATATTCTAAAAGCCCAACATGCGTACATCGAAACATTGGGAAAAGTCAGTCAATTGACCTTGGAAGAAAAAGTAGAACAGCCGGATCTTTCTTCATCGGCCGTTGTGGGCGATCTTGAGATCTATGTGTCACTCGCAGGACTTATTGATGTGGACAAAGAAAAAGAACGACTGGAAAAAGATATTGCAAGTTTTGAGGGTCGCATTAAAGCCGTGAACGGAAAACTGAACAATCCGAATTTCGTTTCCCGTGCGCCGGAACAGGTCGTTGAACATGAACGCAAAAAAATTGCGGGTTATGAAGAAACACTGGTTCTTTTAAAAGAAAATTATAAAAAACTGATTGGATAAGATCGGGAGGATAAATGACGAATACCAAACGAGAGATCATCATGAAAGGCTTTGACCCTATCGCCTTGCTTGGCGTGCGGGACGAGAATCTCAAACTGCTGCGGCAGCATTTTAATGCGACGATTGCCGCACGGGGAGAACGCCTTATCATTGACGGTCAGTTTGAAGTCGTTGAACAGATCCATCATGTTTTAAATGAACTCATCCACCTTATTCCCAAGCGCAAGCAATTGGATGCCACTGATATCAATACTGTGATCAATATGGAAACCGATAATCATGAAAAGGTTTATTCGGGACCGGATGAATCAATCATACTTTTTACTCATAAAGGTATAATCAAACCACGGACACCCGGACAAGAGACGTACTTTCGTGCCAGCATGGAAAACGATATTACCTTCGCCATCGGCCCGGCCGGCACGGGTAAAACCTATCAGGCTGTTGCCGTTGCGGTTGCCGCTTTAAAAAATCATGAAATATCACGGATTGTTTTAACGCGTCCGGCTGTTGAGGCCGGCGAGCGCCTTGGCTTTCTCCCGGGTGATATGAAAGAGAAAATCGATCCTTATTTAGCACCACTTTATGATGCCATGAGATCAATGATCGCTCCGGAAAAATTTAAATCATATATTGAACAGCATATCATTGAGATCGTACCCCTTGCCTTTATGCGCGGACGAACTCTGGATAACGCCTATCTTATTCTTGATGAAGCGCAAAACACCACCGACCTGCAAATGAAAATGTTCCTAACCCGTATTGGTGTAAACTCAAAAGCTTTTATTAACGGTGATATAACACAAATCGACCTACCCCAACACCAACGCTCCGGTCTTTGCACCGCGATTGAAATTTTGAAGGATATCGAAGGCATCGCTATTTGTAAATTGACAACCATTGATGTGGTGAGACATCCTCTGGTGAAGAAAATCATTGAGGCGTATGACGGGGGAAACGAAAAATAACGGTGATGTAAAGACGCGATTAATCGCGTCTTTACATATCGTATTTCCTTTGATTATATATAAAAAATATATATAATTCAGTCTTGAAAAAATGTAAACCAAATCAAAAGGAAACATCATGTTAGATAGAGCAAAAGTTCAAGAAATTTTAGATAAAGTACGTCCTTCATTGCAGATGGATGGCGGTGACTGTGAATTGGTCAATGTCCGTGAAGATAATGTCGTTGAAGTTAGATTGACAGGCGCTTGCAATGGTTGCCCAATGTCAACCATGACATTAAAAGCCGGCATTGAACGCGTACTCAAAAACGAAATTCCCGAAATTGTGGAAGTCGTTTCTGTTCAATAATGTCTGATTTTTATAATCGTTTCGATACCGAAACTCTCGGGGCACGGCACGATGATCATTATCGTACCGTGTTCCAAGTAGATCGCGACCGTGTACTCTATAGCGGCGCCTTTCGTCGTTTGCAGAACAAAACCCAGGTCTTTAAATCCGGAGCACACGATTTCTACCGCACACGATTGACCCACTCATTAGAGGTCGCTCAGATCGGCCGCTCCATTGTTAACTTTCTTAATAAAACAGTTTTCAATAAAGCCGCGATCGATGTGGATCTGGTTGAGGGCATTTGTTTGGCACACGATCTTGGGAATCCGCCTTACGGGCACCTGGGAGAGGCAATGCTAAATGATCTTATGAAGAAGGCGGGTGGTTTTGAGGGTAATGCTCAAACCTTACAGATCATCACCGAACAATTGCATGAAGATCCCGAAGGCGACGAGGGCATGAAGCCAAGTCGAGCATTTATTGATGGTATTCTTAAATACAAAGTCCTGTGGTCCGATAGAAAAAAAGAAAGCAAATTCCTCTACGATAACCAATCCAAATATTTGGATTTTGTCAGCGATGGAAGCAATCATTATTCCGAACGAAGTCTGGAATGCCAGATCATGAATTGGGCCGACGATGTGGCTTATTCTTTGCATGATCTTTCGGACGGTTATCTTGCCGGGTTTGTGACACGCAAAGAGATAGAAAAATGGGCAGATGGTCACGAACTAAGTAAAGAAGAAGCGCACTACTTGGAAACAGTCATCAAAAAACTGGATCATCGTGAAGATTTCGACCGATATCTGGCCTCACGTACCGGACGATTTATTGAAGGCGCAAAGATCGTTGAGCGCCAGCATTCTCTGGCTGCTAAAAGCAATCGTTATAAATATGCTATTGAGACAGAATCCGAGGTTGAAATAGAGAACAATCTATATAAGCGCCTGGCTGTTGATATTATTTTTCGATCACCTCAGTTGGAGCAATTGGAATTCAAGGGGCGTTATATTTTAAAGCGTCTTTTTGAAACTTTTCTCCAGGGTGGTCCTGGAAACTTTGATCTGAACGAAAAGATCCTTCCGAATGTTTTGAGAGAAAAGCTAAAACATATTGATAAGAATGATTATGTGGCTGTTGCCCGTATGGTGTGTGATCACTTTTCCGAGCAAACGGATATATCGCTACCCAAAATCTATAAGCGTCTGTTCGACCCCGATTATGGCAGTTTTTATGATATAGTATAGGACCTCACACAGAGGCACAAAATATCATAAGACAAAAAGAATATAATACCTCTCACAAAGGCACGAAATATCACAAAGCCACCAAGAAGAAATTCTAAGGTTTGGCACTAAGGGTAGTAAGACACAAAGAATACAATATTAACCCTGAGCGAAGACGAAGGGTTGATTAATAATAGCCCGGGATGAAATCCCGGGTTAATAGTATTCAATATAAAAACAACCCCGAATGGAGTTAAGGGGGTGAACGGAAATTTAATTGTTTTGACCCCAGCGGGGTCAAAATATTAATAGCCCACGACGACGTCGTGGGTATAGGAATTATCAAATGAATACAACCACAGCGTGGTTGAACATAACAATTATATTGAACTACGCTGTAGTTCATTTTTCCAAGAATGTATTTCTACGATATTGGACCCCTAACGGAGTCAAGATGTTCAACCCTTCCATCAGACTTCGCTCTCTGAGCTTCGCCCGACAAGTCCGTCAGGGTTGTAGTTGTTAGGGGATTTATGTCCCCGGGGTTTCACCCCGGGTTATTGTTGTTTTACCCCTCCATACGTCGGGGTAAGGTAATAATATTTCAACGGTTCCTTAATTACTATTTTTTCTCTCCCCGGTGTATTATATCTCCCTGTGTAACAATATTCTTATCTTCATTGTGGCTCTGTGGCACTTGGCGCCTCCGTGTGAGGTCTTTTCCCTGAATTAATTTCTTGACATTGCCCCTATATTAAGGGAAATTTCATACTATGAAAAATATTAAATGGTACTACCCGGTATCTCTCGCTGAGGCGGCGTCCCTGCTAGAGAAAAAAAGTAATGTCCCCCATGGTGGCGGAACCAATCTAAGCGGTCGCGATCTTTCCGGCGTTGAGGGAATTATTTGCCTCAAGAAGCTTGGTTTGGATTATGTGAAAAAAGACAAAGACATTATTGAAATTGGTGCGATGACAAGTTATGCAGAGCTTGTTAAGAAGCTAGGATCAATTTCTCCCGACAATATTCTTGTCAAATCTTTAAAAAATGCCGCCAATACACCCTGTAGGAACAGGATCACTATTGGTGGATCTATTGCCTTTGTACCCACATGGTCCGATCTGATCGGTGCCCTGTTGGTGCTTGATGCCACCCTTGTGCTTATCGGTAAAAAAAGCGGAGAATTTAAAGTCGCAGATTACCTGGAGCAAAAAGAATTGCAAGATCAAACACTTATTTGTGCTATGCGTGTTAAAAATACAGTCCATAGATCAGTTCATTATCGTGATGTAAAAACCGTCAATGATATGCCCTTATTTACAGTAACGACCTTATTAGAGCTTGATGGCGCATGCATCAAAGCAGCAAAAGTTTATATTGTCGGAACTACTGAGCGCATCACAAAATTATCTGAAGTAGAAGCATATATTCAGGGAAAAAGCAAAGAAAAGATAGATGAAATAGCGGTGCAGGATCTTGTAAATGTTGCTTTTGTCGGCAGTAGAATTACAGACCCTGAATATATGAGCTATAAAGCAAAAATCGAAACAGGACGTGCGATCTTTAAAGCGCTGGAGAATGACCAATGGAAGTAATATTAAATGTAAACGGGAAACCGATCAAAGTTGAGTTTACTCCCGAAGAGCATCTTCTCTATACGCTCCGGCAAAACGGTTTTACGGAAGTAAAAAGCGGATGCAAAGAAGGCGAATGTGGCGCTTGTCTGGTCTTGCTGAACGGGAAACCGGTCAATTCATGTTTGATGTTCACCGCATCGGTAACAGAAGAAGATAAGCTCCTAACAGTAAAAGGTATTGGCGATCTTCATGAACCCCATGTTATTCAAGAGGCGTTTGTGGATTCGGGCGCAGTTCAGTGTGGCTTTTGCACACCTGGTATTGTTCTTGCATCTTATGCCCTTTTGCAAGAAAATTCCACACCCACCGAAGAAGAAGTTAAAAAAGCCATGGATGGAAATCTTTGCCGCTGTACCGGTTACGTTAAAATAATCGAGGCGGTTCAACTGGCGGCCAAACGACTCCAAAAAAAGTAGACTATTATGAATAAATATACAACAGTCGGTAAATCGGAAAAAAAGGTTGATGCTCTTTCACTTGCAACCGGAAGCTCTATGTTCGTTGATGATTTTGCATTGAAAGATGGTCTATACTGCAAACTGGTTTATTCCCCACATGCCTATGCGGAAATTTTGGATATTGATGATTCAAAAGTTTTGGCCGTAGATGGCGTGGTTGATGTGCTACACTACAAGAATGTGAAGCAGATATTACATACATCGGCCGGACAAGGATTTCCGGAGCCTTCTCCCTATGATTGTTTGATCTTTGATCATATCATGCGTTTTGTCGGCGATCGTGTTGCCATGGTCGTTGCTGAAAATCGCAAGATCGCTCACAAGGCCGCAAAATTATTGGATGTAAAATATAATATTTTGGAACCCCTTTTTGACCCTGAAAAAGCTATGGATCTGGAATCTCCAAAATTGCACGATAGTTCACACGCCTATCCTATCGGTGCAAAATATGTACCTGAAAAGAACTTGGCTGCTGAGGTTGAGATTGGTTTTGGTGATATGAAAAAAGGTGAAAAAGAAGCCGATTTTGTTATCGATGAAACTTATAATGCTCACTATGGACAGCATTGTGCGATTGAACCTCATTCTGTAAAAACGATGTATGATGAAATGGGTCGACTGGTTATTATTTCTTCGACTCAGGTGCCTTTTCATGTACGCCGCATTGTTGCACAGGCTTGCGATTATCCGCTGGCCAAAATTCGCGTGATCAAACCTCGTATTGGTGGCGGCTTTGGTTCAAAGCAGGAAGTTTTTCTTGAACCACTGGCAGCTTTAGTGACTATTAGACATAAACGACCGGCTCGTTTGGTTATTTCTCGTGCCGAAGTTTTTCAATGCAGTCGTACGCGTCACCCCATTCGCGTTCGCCTAAGAACCGGCGTAAAAAATAACGGTGAGATCACATTTCTTGAAATGGATTCACTCTTGAATTCCGGTGCTTACGGTTCGCATGCTTTGACGGTTTTGTCCAATTGCGGATCGAAGGTTTTGCCGTTGTTTAACAAGATAGAGAACATGCATTTCTTGGGTCGCTCTGTTTATACCAACCTCCCCGTTGGGGGCGCATACCGAGGTTATGGCGCAACTCAGGGTTACTTTGGCTTAAACCAACATTTGGATATTCTCACCCGGAAACTAAATCTCGACCTGCCTGCATATATTAAAAAATATCACATTCAAGTGGGCGAAACCTCGGGCGTTTTTGAAGCCCTTGGCGAGGGAAAAGATGGTGTACCGCAAATTATCAATTCATGTAAGCTTGATGAATGTATCGATATTTGCATCAGAGAAATTGACTGGCATAGCAAACGCGATAAAAAGATTACCAAAGGCGATAAAGTTCGAGGCGTTGGTTTAGCTGTTTCCATGCAGGGTTCGGCCATACCACTTATTGATATGGCAGCCGCTTATATGAAAATGAATGAAGACGGTTCTTTTAATCTGAATATCGGTGCTACTGATATTGGAACCGGTTCGGATACGGTTTTATCTCAAATTGCTGCAGAAGCATTAAGTGTACCCCTGGCAAAGATTATTCCATTTTCATCTGATACCGATCGCACACCTTTTGATGTAGGTGCTTATGCTTCATCAACCACTTATCTATCCGGACGCGCAGTCAAAAAATGTGCGTTAAAAATAAAAGACCAAATATTAAAAGTCGCGGCTGAAATGATGGGCTCGGATCTTGAGGATCTTTATGTAGAAGCCTCAGAGGTCTTCGACAAGAAACAAAAAAAATCAACAAGCTATGGCGATATTTGTTGCTATGCTTTATATACTCACAAGCAATTCCAAATTCAGGCTGAAGCTTCGGAAATTGTTGAGCAATCACCACCGCCCTTTATGGCTCAGGCCGCTGAGGTCGAAGTGGATACAAAAACCGGTGCTGTGAAAGTGTTGGAATTTATATCTGCCGTTGATTGCGGGCAGGCAATAAATCCTCAATTGGCGGAAGGGCAGGTTGAGGGAGCAACAGTTAACGGGATTTCCTATGCTATGACAGAAGAGTATGTATTTTCCGATAAAGGAAATTTATTAAACAAAGGTTTTAGGTCATATAAAATATCCACGGCCGCCGACATTCCAAAGATGAAGACATTTGTGGTTGAATCGCACGAAAGTTCGGGTCCTTTTGGTGCAAAGTCTGTTTCAGAGATTGGGATCAACGGGCCTATGCCGGCGATCGCAAATGCCATATATGATGCTATTGGTGTTCGTATGTACGAAGCACCCTTTACTCCAGAAAAAGTATACAGAGCCATGCAGGTACAAAAAATAGAATGATAATAAAAAACAGTGAAATCGCATTGCCAAACCGCAATGAACTAATTTCCCTTGATATAGAAATAAATCAGGGGAAACTTGTCTATATAGGTGAAAATTTAAATGGTCCTGATATTTTTGATGCAACAGGACTTCAAATTTTCCCCGGAGCTATAGACCCACATGTTCATTTTGATGAGCCCGGTTTTACCGATAGAGAAGATTTTTACCATGGGTCAGCATGTGCGGCATCGGGTGGCGTAACGACGATCATAGATATGCCCTGTACTTCGATCCCACCGGTGACCAATTTAGAAAACCTGAAACATAAATTGGACATTGTCTCTAAACACGCTGTGGTAGATTTTGGATTTTTTGGCGGTGTGTCCCGACAAGTCATGGAAAAAGATCATCGCAAAAATATGGCGGAGTTAGCCGAATTCGTGATGGGCTTCAAAACCTATTTTATTTCGGGCATGGATAGTTTTGGCGCATTGGATTTAGGACAGTTCCATAAGGTTTTAGTAAAAGCAAAAACATTGAATCGTCCCGTTTTATTGCATGCGGAAGATCCGGGGATCGTGAAGGAGTTAACGAGAGTTGAAAAAGCCAAGGGTAATAGCTGGGCTAATTTTTATCGCTCCCGTCCCGAATCTGCAGAAATTTTTGCCGTGGTGAAAGCTATTGCTATTGCAAGAGCAACAGGAGCACAGCTTCATATCGTCCATGTCGGAACCGGTGATGCTGCCCTATTGTTGAAAAATGAAAAGAATGTCAACGGCGAAACAGCCCCCCATTATCTGGAATTCAATTATAAAGATCTTGATAAAATAGGCGGAGCACTAAAAACTGTTCCTGTTGTGAAAGATAAAGGGAATTCAGACGTATTATGGGAATGCCTGACTGATGGCACATTGGATTTTATTGCCTCCGATCATGCACCTGCTCCCATAGAACAGAAGAACACCGGCTCGGCTTGGACCGATTATTCGGGTATCCCCGGAAGTGGAACGATTTTTCCTTATTTGTATTCTGAAGGATTGATAAAACGCAAGATGCCTTTGTCGCGATTCTTGCAAATCACTTCCGAAAACGCTGCAAATCAATATGGTTTTTGGGACAGAAAAGGATCCATCGAAGTCGGGAAAGATGCAGATCTGATATTTGTGGATCCAAAGCAAAATTGGAAAATCATGGGTGAAAAGTTTTTGTCTAAAGGAAAAACCACACCATTTGAAAATAGAACATTTTCCGGAAAAGTTATAAAAACAATGCTTCGCGGGAAATTTATATATGATAGCGAAACAGGTATTAATGTTGACCCCGGCTATGGACAATTTATTAAACCCCAAAAGGGCGGAGAATAGAGATGTTAGATCATTACATTTTAACACATGCCATTGTTACCGATGGTCATTCATATCTCAAAGAAAATTGCGACATAGAGATCAAGGGTAACAAGATTTTGAAGATCGGACAAGCTCTTAAGTCGGACAAGGATATCAAGAAGATCGATCTTGGCGGTCGACTGGTTTTGCCGGGACTCCTCAATCCGCATCATCATTTATATTCCGCTTTAGCTACCGGACTTGCCCCAATCGGTCCGACCAATAATTTCCAACAGATCCTTGATAATCTCTGGTGGCACTTGGATAAAACATTGGACGAAGAGTCTATTTATTATTCCGCTATGAACGGGTTGATGCAATCGATCCGCTATGGCGTTATAACGGTTATTGATCACCATGCCTCCATGAACGAAATTAGCGGAAGTTTAAATATCATTAAAAAAGCGTTTGAACAAACCGGAATAAAGGGCGTTCTGTGTTATGAAATTTCAGACAGGATGGGCGAAGCATCGCTTCAGGAACAAATAGATGAGAACATTGATTTTTGGACGGCAAACCAATCTAACCAACGCATTCAGGGCCTTTTGGGGCTGCATGCGAATTTTACCTTAAGTGAAAAAAGCATGGCGACCATTGCAAAACAAAAATTTGATGCTTTACCGATCCACATTCATTGCGGAGAGGACATTGCAGATTTTCAATATTGTACAGACTTGGGATATGACGGACCTGTTCATCGCTTGAGTGAATTCGGACTTCTATCGCGAGACGCCCTTTTGGCGCATTGTATTCATTTGTCCGAAACGGATTACAAATTGTTGGATGAAGTCCAGCCGCACATTATTTCAAATCCCGAATCAAATGCAAACAATAATGTTGGTAGAATGTATATGGAAAAGATCAAAAAATATGTTTTGGGAACAGATGGTATGACAGGAAACATATTAGGTACAATGCGCTCCCATTTCTTGCAAAGAAATGGGAATATTCCCGACCCGCTTAAAGTACTTTTTCAATATACGTCAGAAATGATGAATGGTTATTTCCCGAACAGCGGCACATTAAAGGTCGATGGGATCGCCGATCTTGCCATCACCAATTATCGTCCAGTTACCCCCATTTCAATGGATAATCTATTTTATCATCTAATGTTCGGTGTTCAGGGCAAAGAAATGCACATGACGATTTCTGAAGGTAAGATCATATTTTCCGACAATAAAATTCATTCTGTAGACGAAGAACAAATGAACAAAGAGATTGCTGTTGCGGTCAAAAAACTACATGAGACATATTATGCGTGATACACTATACCCCGTTCCAATAGAACAACTTTTACCAACGATCCTTAAGTCGTTAAAAGACGGCAGTATTTTTGGTGTTTATGCTTCTTTGTTCTTTGTACCAAATAACGAGGATATTTTTAAAACAGCCATATTTGGTCAAGATCTGGAAACGCCCATCGGTTTGGCAGCGGGTCCGCACACACAGATGGCACAGAATATTATTACCGGATGGCTATGTGGCGCGCGTTACATTGAATTGAAGACCATTCAAACATTGGATGAAATTGAAGTCTCCAAACCCTGTATTGATATCAGTGATGAAGGATATAATTGTGAATGGTCGCAAGAACTCAAGATCAAACAATCATACGAAGAGTATCTTAAAGCTTGGATCATCATTCATATTTTACGTCATGAATTGAAATACCCGAAAGAATGTGGTACCGTCTTCAATATGAGCGTCGGTTATGATATGAAGGGCATACTCCAGGATAATGTGCAGTGGTTCTTTGATAAAATGAACAATTGCTCAGCCGAAAAAGCAACTATGATCGAAGAGATCCGAAAAATTTATCCCACAATTGACAAGATTGATATTCCCGATATAATCTCGAACAATATTACCCTATCGACCATGCACGGCTGTCCGGGTGATGAGATAGAGACCATCGGCCATTATTTGCTCACCGAGAAAAAGCTGCATACCTTTATAAAGCTTAACCCCACGCTTTTGGGCAAAGACGATATTCAAGCTATTCTTAACAAAACCATGGGCTACGAAACGCATGTTCCCGATGTAGCTTTTGAACATGATATACAATTTGATGCAGCTTGCGAGTTGATAAGATCTTTACAAAAGACCAGTCAAGAGCAGAACTTGTTTTTCGGCATTAAGCTTACCAATACGCTCGAAGCGAAAAACCACAAAGACATTTTCACAGATGAATCCATGTATATGAGTGGAAAAGCATTGCATCCTATTAGTATCAATGTCGCGGCAAAACTGCGTGGTGTATTTCCGGAACTGGCTATTTCTTTTTGTGGTGGCGTGAATGCCAATAATATTTCGGATGTTCTATCCTGTGGACTTAACCCCGTAACTGTGTGCTCGGATATTTTACTCCCGGGTGGATATACCCGATTATTACAGTATTTAGAGAATATTCAAGATCTGGCTGACGATGATTACAACGAATTTCTGAAAACCTATGCAAATACCGTTAAAACAAATCTAACCTATCAACATGAAAACAAGAGCATTAAAACAACGCGTGTATTAAACACTTATGATTGTATTTCTGCTCCCTGTGTAGATACTTGCCCTACTCACCAGAATATTCCCGCATATCTTGCATTTATAAATCGAGGCGAGAATGTAAAGGCGCTTCAAACGATCTTGAACACCAATCCCTTTCCTTCGGCTACGGGCATGATCTGCGATCATTCCTGTCAGACAAAATGTACACGTATCAATTATGATGACGTCATTCGCATACGCGATATAAAACGATATATTGCAGAAAACACAAGATCCATTGCCACACATATTTCAGATAAAGCAGATAGTAAAAAAATTGCCGTTATTGGCGCAGGACCCTCGGGCTTGAGTTGTGCGTATTATCTTGCTCTCTCAGGTTGTGATGTTGATGTCTATGAAACGAAAGCTGTCCCCGGCGGCATGCTGGCAGATGTGATCCCGAAATTCAGATTATCGGAAGAAGCACTGAAAAGAGACATCGATGTAATCAAAGAAGCCGGCGTAAAGATCCATACGGACAGCAAGGTCACAAAAGAAAGTTTTGAAAAATTAAGTAAAGATTCGGATTACGTGTATGTTGCTATCGGTGCTCAAAATGCTATGGAAGCCAATATTCCCGGTGGTGAGAATGTACGGGGATATCTAAACCCACTAGCGTTTTTGTCAGATGTTAAAAACAACAAGATCGCCGACCTCGGCGACAATATAATTGTCCTTGGTGGTGGTAATACAGCCATTGATGTTGCCCGCACTGCGCGAAGGGTTTGTTCGCCAAACAGTACTGTTTCCATTGTTTACCGCCGTACACGCAATGAAATGCCGGCAGAGGACGAAGAAATTTCGGCTGCTTTGGAAGAAAATATTCAATTAATCGAATTGGCGTCACCTTCCCGTATTATTTCAAAAGACGGTAAAATCACCGCTTTGGAAAGTCACCGCATGCGTTTGGAAAAAGCGGAAGCTAACGCTCGACCAAAACCGGTGATCATTCCCGATGAAGAATTCGAGCTTCCTGTTGACACGCTAATCCCGGCATTCGGACAAAGTCTGGATATAGACTTTTTAGACGAGAAATTATTGCAGACAAAGAAGGGCCTGGAAACACAATTGAAAAATGTATTCGTTGGCGGCGATGCATATCGCGGCGCGTCATTTTTGATCAAAGCGGTTGCAGATGGGAAAGACGTCGCTATTGATATCTTGTCGAGATTTGGTCTAAAGATGGAAAACGAAAATACCATTAAACGACCAAAGACTTCCCGAGAAAGGCATCACCAAAAACTATCTTGCGTTATTCCGGGTGTACAACTTGAAACCTTAGATCTTGAAGATCGCACTCTCGACGCTTTGGTTGATCGGCCTATGAGTGAAATGGATGTTATGATCGAATCTGCACGTTGTGTGAATTGCGATGAGATTTGTGATATATGTATTACCGTGTGTCCCAATCGTGCAAATGTGGGTTATATAACTCAAACCTATGATATGAAAATTGACAAGATCATGGTTGGGAATGGTAACTATTCTTTAGTACAAGATGACAATTTTGTCATTGAACAGGTATATCAAATATTAAACATTTCAGATCTTTGTAATGAATGTGGGAACTGTACGAGTTTTTGTCCGACCAACGGACGTCCGTTTACCGATAAACCCAATATTGCTTTATGCAAAAAGAGTTTTGATTCCCTAGAGAGAGGTTATTGGAATAAGGGTGACCATATCCTATATAAATTAAACAAATGCATTTATCGCTTAGATGAAAATGATAACACATTTGAATTTTCTTCAAAAAATTTCAAAGTAGAATTGAATAAAGAATTTAAAATATTGAATGTTGAACTTAAACAAAAATGGATCGGTGAAATTTCATTACATATTGCAATGAATATGAAAGTGATCAAAGATGCTATAGAAAGCGTGATAAACTAATAACAGATTGTTGAGGCAAAGATTGGACAAGATCAAAAAGATCAGAGACATGGCAAAACAATACCGCCAATATTCAGCGGAATGCCTGTCTGATATGGTAAAAATTCCCTCATTAAGTGCCGGGGAAGAAAAAGTCGTACTTAAAATAAAAGAACAACTGAAAGCCGCGGGTGTTAAGGATGTTCGTATTGACGGACTGGGAAATCTCATCGCGCGTGTTGGAACTGGGCCAAAAATATTGGCTTTTGATGCTCATATCGATACCGTTGATACGGGCGATGTTGAACAGTGGGATTTATCTCCGTTTTCGGGATTGATTAAAGACGATCATGTTCATGGAAGAGGCACCGTGGACCAAGAAGGTGGTGCAGCCTCCATGGTGACCGCCGCGCGTATTCTAACAGAAATGAATTACGATGGCGATTACTCTATCTATTTCACTTTTACCGTAATGGAAGAAGATTGTGATGGCATGTGCTGGTTGTACTTGATCGAGGAAGAAAAGTTGATTCCCGATTTTGCCGTTATCACCGAACCCACCAATCTTGGTTTATACCGCGGACATCGCGGTCGCATGGAAATGGAAGTCCACGTTACCGGATTATCTGCCCATGGCTCGGCCCCCGAGCGCGGCAAAAATGTTATTTATTCCTCTGCAAAAACAGCACTAAAAATTCAAGAACTACACGAAGTTTTAAAGGACGATGAATTTCTTGGAAAGGGCAGTATTGCCCCGACCGTATTGACCACAGAAACTCCTTCCTTGTGTGCTATTCCAGATAAAGCATTTATGCATATTGATCGTCGCTTAACTTGGGGCGAAACTAAAGAATCGGCTGTGGCAGAAGTCCAAAATATTTTGAGTGATGATAGTGAAGTCAGTGTTCCTATCTATGCTCGCGAAAGCTATACCGGTAAAATTTTCAAACAAGAAAAGTATTTCCCTACATGGAAAATCCCAGAAGATCATCCGCTGGTTCAGGCGGGTGTAAAGGCACATTTAGGGTTGTTTAACAAGCCTGCACGTATCGATAAATGGACCTTTTCAACCAATGGTGTTGCACTTTGTGGAAAGCATAAGATCCCCTGCATTGGTTTTGGCCCGGGCAACGAGATCTATGCTCATGCGCCAAATGAAAAGGTACCAATCGAGCATCTTGAAAAGGCATCGGCTTTTTACGCTGCCCTGCCATATGTATTGGAAGAAAAATAATTTTGTAGATAAAAGGAAATTTGATGAAGAAC
>CAYNBL010000002.1:0-3011 GCA_964395205.1 uncultured bacterium
TCGAGTATATTTTCAAGATCCGTCAATTCATGATAATGTGTGGCAAAAAGCGTTCTGGCAGCAATAGAAGGTTGATTATGCAAATACTCCACAACGGCCCAGGCAATGGATAATCCGTCATAGGTACTGGTCCCCCGTCCGATCTCATCCAACAAGATAAGACTGCGGCGGGTTGCGGTGTTTAGAATATTAGCCGTTTCTATCATTTCGGTCAAAAATGTACTTTCACCGTAGGCAAGATTATCACTGGCTCCCACGCGGGTAAATATCTTGTCCACTAATCCTATCCGTGCGGATACGGCCGGAACGAAAGATCCCATCTGTGCCATCAGGGTGATCAATGCGATCTGACGAAGATAAGTGGATTTACCCGACATATTCGGACCGGTGATCAAGTGTATTTGTTCGGAATCAATATCAAGATAACTGTCATTGGGAATAAAGACTTCGTGAGGGGGTAAAAGTGCTTCAACAACGGTATGACGTCCGCCTTTGATCTCCAGAACTGTAGAGTCATCTATATCCGGCCTAATCCACTGCTCTCGCACCGCAGAATACGCGAACGCTGAGAGTACGTCTATTTGTGCCACCTTAAGCGCATTGGCTTGTAAAACGGGTATATGAAGCGCAAGTTTCTGCAAAAGCTCTTCGTATAATGCCATTTCAAGTGAAATAAGCTTTTCTTCGGCATTTAGGATTTTGTCCTCATATTCCTTCAGTTCCTGAGTAATGTATCGTTCTGAATTTGCCAGGGTCTGTTTGCGGATATAATCATCGGGGACTTTCCCAATATGCATTTTTGTAATATCGATATAATAACCGAAAACCCGATTATAACTGATCTTCAAGGTAGGTATTTGTAATCGCTTGCGTTCTTTTTCCTGCAATTCAAGTAAATAGCCCTTCCCGCCGTGCGATATATCTCGTAATTCAGCTATATCGGGATGAAATTCTTTCCTGAAGACCCCGCCTTTCGTGATCTGATTGACCGGATCGTCTTCAATGGCTTCAGTAATAGTTTGAATGATCGTTTCTATCGCAGGAATATTCTCAAGTGAAAATTTTAGTTCTTCATCAATATATTCCGGTAGGTCAAGAACCGCTTGTAAACTGTCACGAAGTGTGTTGAGTTCTTTGGGCCCCACCTTCATTGAAGCGATCTTGGCACACAGTCGTTCTATATCCGCAATACTGCGCAAGATCGTGCGAATTTTCTCACATCTTGGGGGATCATCGACAAAAGACGCCACATGATCCAACCGTTGATCGATCTCTTTGCTATCTGTCAGGGGATAATACATCCATTGTCTCAGCATTCGAGAACCCATAGCTGTCTGGGTCTCATTGATGGACCAAAAGAAGGTTCCCTCTCCCTGCTCTCCGGATAGACGTTGAAAAAGTTCAAGATTTCTAATCGTAAAACGATCCAAGCCAAGAAAATGTCCGGGATCCAACTGACGTATTGCGTTAATATGAGCTAATTGTTTTTGGAAATTCTCTTTTACATAATGCAGGATCATCCCCACAGCCTGAGTACACTCGGGTTTATCGTCCAGTCCAAAACCTTTAAGTGTAGACGCCTTAAAATGCGCTGTAATGGTATCGCCTGCATAAGCCGTATCACATATCCAGTCGGGCATCTTTGTATACATTCCCTGATAATGGGGTAAAAGGGATCTAATATATTCATCATCATGTTCGGGGATCAAAAGTTCAGCAATGGGTTTAGCTTCTATGAGTTCGATGATATTCTCATTTTTTGCCGAAACATACCTGAACTCGCCGGTTGAAATATCAACAAAAGCAAATCCGCTACTGTCTTTTCCCGGTATCCATGATGCAAGATAATTATTGGTGCTTGAATCGACGAATTTATCATTGACGGCAGTTCCGGGAGTTACGATCTCGGTTATGCCTCGTTTGACCAGGCCTTTGGCTTTCTTGGGATCTTCAAGCTGTTCACAAATAGCGACCTTCAAACCGGCCTGTAGAAATTTATGTAAATAAGAATCTAAAGCATGATGTGGAAATCCTGCCAAGGGCATTTCCGCTGCCGCTCCGTTACTGCGTTTTGTCAGCACAATGCCTAACACACGTGACGCGATTTTCGCATCGGTATCAAAGGTCTCATAAAAATCACCCATACGAAAAAGAACGATCTTATCCGGATGTTTGGATTTGACCTCGAAATACTGCTTCATTAAGGGTGTTTGTGCTTTTGTAGTCATCTTTAAATATAATTTATTTTAGATATAAATAAAATCTATTTATTTAAGTGTAAAGACGCAAGATCTTGCGTCTCTAGATATTTCATTTTAAAAACACTAACACTCTGAATATTTCTTTGTCTCTGTCAACAAGCACCCTGTAAATCCTGCCTGCCCTTCCGAATCCGCCAGCTGGCGGAGCAGGGGGGTTATCCTGTCTAACAACCATCCATGTAATCCTGTTATGCTGTCTTACAACCATCCATGTAATCCTGTTATGCTGTCTTACAACCATCCAGTAAATCCTGTTATCCTGTCTAACAACCATCCATGTAATCCTGTTATCCTGTCGGACATTATCTTGTCATTCATGCAAATAAGTATTGTAAATAAGCGAATTGCGTCATAAATTTTCGGGCTTTTTAAAAGCAACGGAGAGGTGGCAGAGCGGCTTAATGCAACGGTTTGCTAAATCGTCGTAGTGCTTAAAGCGCTACCGGGGGTTCGAATCCCCCCCTCTCCGCTTTGGATTATAACTCATTGATTATCAGTTGTTTATGCTGTTTTAATTTTAATTTGTGCCAACTTTTTTCCATTTATGTTCCCTTTTTTCTAACTAATTCACGAGAAAGTATTAATGCGAGTATTCAACTTCTTTTTGATTAAGGATTTTCAGACCTCTGTTCATATCTGATAATCAATAAGTTACAAGGCAAGGTGACAATTCTAAAGAAAAAGTGAGGGGGAGAAGGAGAATGGGAGAAAGAATTTGAATATTGAACAAGGAACGCAGATAATTGATAT
>CAYNBL010000002.1:3111-46348 GCA_964395205.1 uncultured bacterium
AGGAGAATGGGAGAAAGAATTTGAATATTGAACAAGGAACGCAGATAATTGATATAAGAAGTAAATATTCACTTCATATCACACATCGACAGTTCTTATTTTTATTCTTCGAAGCTTCAGCGCAGAAAATGGATATTCAGTTTTATTGTTATTTTCGAATTGACTACCAAGCGTTTCTGCTGAAGTTAGATAGAGAGTGTTATTTCAATATTAATGATCTTCTCATCTATCTTATCCGTATCGATAAAGTTACCATCAAAGTGAGTACCATTGATCATCATAGATTTTACTCCGGAATTCAAATGATCCGGATTATCAACTTTAATATTAATAGTTTTTCCACGAAATTTACGCTTAAGTGAAAAACCATCCCATTTTGCGGGGATCTTAGGATCAATTATCAATCCTTGATAATCGGCTCGGATACCGAGAAGATATGTCATACCGATGTAATGCATCCATACTGCTGTTCCCGTCAACCATGAATGAGATGCCTGTCCGACCGTCTCATGATCGGGAGATGTTATATATTCACTGTAGACATAGGGTTCCGTTTCATAACGATCAATACCGGCTTCTTCCGATGAATTCAATGGAAGCATCTTTGAGTAAATGCGATAAGCATCCTCAATATTATCATTCTTTAGAGCTGCCAAAACGAACCATGAAGAAGCATGATTAAAAATGGCACCGTTCTCTTTCTTGCCCGGAACGCAACGAGAGATCAAGCCGACCGTATCATCGATCTTAGTATATGAAGGCCAGCATATTTGCATTCCAAGTGGCGTTTCAAGATAGCTTTTACATGCTTCGAGTGACTTTTGCGCTCTTTCATCGTCCGCAACACCGGATATGATCGACCAGGATTGCGCATTGAGAAATAATTTACCTTGTTCGTCTTTAGCTGAACCTACGGCTTTCCCATTATCTCGAAATGCTCTTAAATACCAGTCCCCATCCCATGCGATCTTATTGATGGTATTTTTAAGTATCTCGTATTCTTTAAACAGCTCATTTGCCTGATCATTTTTATCAATGAACTCAAGCAGTTTCGCTGTTTCTTGTAAAACGTAGGCGAGGAAGAATGCACCCCAAACGGTCTCTCCTTTACCATCAGAACCTATATGGTCAAGTGTGTCGTTCCAATCTCCATTCATGATCTTGGGTAAGCCATGTTCACCTGTTTGCGATAAAGCATATTTTAGAGCCAAGATGCAATGATCGAGGACTTTCGCTTCATCTTCATCGTAAAATTTAACGATCTCATCCAATATGGTAATATCACCGGTTTCTTTGATATAAGCTGAGACACCCAAAGGGATCCACAGTGGTGTATCTGAATGGTGAGTCCTCTCCCCTGTTTTGACCAATTTAAAATAATTATGCAGAGTGGAACCGTTTTTGAATTGATATTGTAGGCCATTCAATAGACGTTCGCGTACTCTGGATGGGTCGGATAAAAGTACACCGAAAATATCTTGGAACTGATCACGTATACCCGTTCCGAATAATAGTCCACCATGATAAAATCCGGCATTTCTGGCCATATCGAAGGTAACATGAGTTTGATAGTAATTCCATGTGCCCAGCATTGTATTAAGGACTTCATCGGGTGTATTGATCTCAATATTGTCAAAGATACCATCCCATTTTTCATTCAAAGCTTTAAATTCGTTTTTAACATATGTCTCTGAACGAATTTCATCAATTGACTTTCCACCGATAACCGTAAATGCTGTTTCGGAAGATCTTTTATCCGAGAGCATCATTATGCTTGAAAATGTGCTTTCTTCATTTGGTTTTAAATTTATTTCGGACTGTAATGCGACACATGGATCGCCTGCTGTTATTTCGGTATTGCCCATTTTTCCGTTTTCAATTGCCTGTGGATCTGCTTCAGAGCGCCACTTTCCGATAAATTTATCCAAAGATGAGTCAAATCCCTTAATGGGTAATGTTGTTGTAAACAGAACCTTGTATTGCCAGTCGATATTCGGTTGTTTA
Organism: uncultured bacterium; assembly: GCA_964395205.1. Classification (GTDB taxonomy): domain Bacteria; phylum Fidelibacterota; class Fidelibacteria; order Fidelibacterales; family Fidelibacteraceae; genus M50B103. The sequence goes on from CAYNBL010000002.1 coordinate 5,116, forward strand.
ACGCTGACACCTTTATTTAAAACCCAATAGCGACGGGTTGCTACAAGCGTTTGATGCTCTTTATCAAAATGAATATCTGTAAAATGCTTATCGTTCGGTTGATTGATCAGATCATTCAGAGCATTTCCCATCAATAATTCCGTGTAAGAATAAACTTCGAGTTTTCTGGCCTTGTTTGAGAGATTTTTAATGTCGACATGCCATATTTCGCCTGCATCGTGCAAAGGAACAAAATAGGTCAATGTTGCCTGAATGCCTCTATATTCGGTTAATATTTTAACATAGGCACTACCGTGACGACATTCGTACTTATCATATTTTATTTTCATGGTTGGTGCCCAGGAAAGTGACCAATACTCACCTGATTCAGTATCTTTGATGTAAATATATCGTCCCGGACGATCCCAAGGCAGTGAATTATAACGCATACGGGTTATACGATTATCACGCGCCGATTGATAATATGAAAATCCACCACCGGTGTGGGAAATCAATCCGGCATAATTCTCATTCCAGATATAATTGAACCAAGGCCGCGGCGTGCGTGGATCTGTTATGACATATTCTCGCGTTGTGTGATCTATATAACCGTATTTATTTTTTAGCATTCTATCCTCTTATATGTTCAATTTCAATGTTCTTATTTTCTTGGGTTCCAGTTTTATACTATCGAGTGATATTTTACCCAATTCTATTTCTTCCAGAGTAGTTTCAGTAGCGCTGTTAATAGTAAAAATGCTTTTCAATGATGTAACCTGAGTCTCTTCGGTAGGATTATACAATCTTAAAATATAATTATCCTTTTCTCTATCCTGGGGTTCTTTGATGCAAGATAGGACGATCGAATTGTTACTCAGTTCGAAGAAAGATCTTCCTGATCTTATAGATCCGTAGGTATTGCCGTGCTCGATCACCCTTAAAGCTGTATTATAATTCAAGGCTTTTCCGTAAAGCTCATCTGCATTTTTTGAATCAAAAGGATAAAATGCAAAACGAGCTTTTTGTTTACCCATACATTGAGATCCTTTTTGATCTCCGTAATCTTGTTTGGAGCTGGGCTGAATTACATAGCGAAACGCCCTGAAAAGTGTGATCGCCAGTGTGCTCTTATCGGGGAGAACCTCATATTCTTTCAATCCGTCAAGGAAAAGCGCACAGCCTTTTGATCCTTCTTGGATATTCATAAAATGATAGACCGGTTGATCATATTGCGGCTGTTCAACCCAGTTCTTTGTGTCGGGTCGCTCAGTTGATCTTTTCACAATATCAAACTGTCCCTCTGCTCTGGAATATTCCGCTATCACATCCGTTTCAAAGATAATTCTTAAGCGATGATCTTCAGAGGGATTATCAATAATAGATTCATATTCAATATATTGTGAGTTATCCCTAAGCGTGATAAGTGTTTCGATCTTCATATTCCGTGAGGCAATTCCTTGCTTGCGTTCTTCAATGTTTTGAGCTAAAGGAATACGGTGAATGATCTTGATCTGCTGTATTAAAGTATTATTGGATATCACATGAATAACTGCCGGAAATCCTTTTGTTGAGAATTTTGGTTCCACACTTTCATGTGTCCAGGCATGACCGGCTTCACCTTCATCTTCATAGTAACCTGTGTTGTTAATTTTCCTCCCGCTCTCTTTGCAATGAATATTCAATGTGCCGTCAAAATTGACATCAATAGAAAGATGTTCATTTTCCAGTTTTGCATTTTCAACGATTGATTTTTGTTTTTCTTGTATGTTGCCTTGAACAGGAAATACATGATAGGTATTTATACTGAGCCCCGGAAGGTCATTCACTGCCATAAAAATATGGTATCGCCGCATTTTGAAGTACATCGGGCGGTCGATGAGTTGTTCAAGTACGGGCTCTTCATCTTTAACCGATAGAATCTCTATAGAAACAATATGCCCCTTGTCATCTCTTATCTCCAGAGAACCTTTATCCATTGTTTTAGGAATGTCAACATAGGCTTCAATGTGCTCTGAACGTTCAAATTGTGTCGTGTTGAGAACAGAAAGGTGAATATCATCCGAGCTTACCCCCGGGCAATTAAGATTTTTTATTAAATACCGGCTTGCTTTGTTAAATATTGACTCTGTGATCTCAGCGATGTGCTTATACCGATTGACCATATCATCATGAATGGCATCTAAACTACAACCGCCAATGGAATCGTGCGCTGCATTCTCTATTAATAGCCTCCACGCCATCCTTAAAGATTGATCGGATATATCCAATCCAAGCATACCTGCAATAGTATATAGCGGTTCAGCATAGCGTTCCAATCGGCGTTCGGCATCGGCATTCATTTGTTTAAGATACATTCTTGCAGATGTAATGTAACCATACAGATTTCCACTACGATGATCAAATTGAGCAGAACGACGTTCGCCGGCAACAGTTTGCAGTTTAGAGCGATCTACATCCTCCGAGAGACTTTTTGCATAATCTTCGAGTGTAGAGTGCCTGACGTCTACTTCGGGCATTAGACGGCGGATATCCTTGATAATTTGCGTGGTTTTGGGGTTTGGACCACTGCTATCGTGACCTTCCATCCAAATGACATGCGGTGAAGAAAAATCATGCACCTGTTCATCGATCAATTTTGTAACCCAGGGAATAATGTTGTCTTCATGATATGTATCATTGGGCTTAAGTAGAGAATAATCATCTTTAAATTGTTCTTTATCGGCAAAATGTGCCGGGGCACCTCCCCTTTTCCAATCGTACTCGATATCATGGGGAGTTTCATTGAAAATAATTGGACGGTAAAGGAAAAAATAGAAATTGTAGCGAGGCATGGTTGAAAAACGGGATGCCAAAGCTTCAGTTCCATCAGCTCCAAGCCAAAGGAATTCAGCTTTTTTACTATCCAGTGAATTCATTCCTCTATAGAACATGATCAGATCAATATCAAATCCTGCATATAACTGCGGCAGTTGCGAGATCTGCCCCCACGAGAAAGGCGAATAACCGATCTTTGAGACCTTCCCGAATTCTTTGCATGTTTCATGGCCAAGAAGCAGATTGCGGATAAGATTTTCACCGCTTATCATAAATTCGTCGGGCAATATATACCAAGGACCAATGAATAATCTATCCTCTTTAACAAATTTTGCTATGATATTTTTCTTTTCCGGTCGTATCTCAAGATAATCACATAGGACAATAGATTGACTGTCAAGATGAAAAGCTCTGTAATCGGGGTCGTTTTCAAGTATTTCAAGAACCGAATCGATCATTTCAACCAGATGTTGGCGATTCTTTTGAAAGGAAAAACGCCATTCACGGTCCCAGTGGGTATTTGATATGACATGAAAGATCTTATTTTTGTAATCTTTGGGCATTATTTTCTCACTTTTCCATAAAACAGTTATGTAGAAGCATTACTTCAGGTAATCCACCCTTTACAATGTGACTTGCACCGGAAAGGTCATGACCCGAAGTTTCGGCAAATGGAAGCGCAACAGCGCATGAAATTCCTGCCGCACGAATGGCAATGATGCCACTTTCACTGTCCTCGAACCCTATAACCTTATCCATGTCTTCCAGTGAAACATGCAAGTTCTGTAAGGCAATACTATAAAGGTCACGATGGGGTTTTAAACGTATCTCGTGGGAATCATTTGCTGTAACAAAGGAATTATAAATTTGATGATAATCGCTAAAATACGAGATCAATTCTTTCTTTTTATTCAAGGATAAAGGCCAATTTGTGATCTCAGTTTGTGTAGCCTTAAATACCTGTTGTATGACAATATTTGCTTCATAGAAAATTGAGGAGGTTACCAATGCAAGTTGAACGGGTTTCTGAGTGAAGTAATTCGCAAGTGAGGAAAGTTCAAAATCTCCGGAAAGTTCTATTCCGGATTTTTGAAGATACCCTTTTTGGAGTTCCGGTATTAATAGTTTCACATCAGCAGCAGAAAGCCAGCCTTTGATCAGAGAAATAAAGATCGCAACACCGGGCATGGGTTCTATTAAGTTTTCCATACTTATCCCGTGGATAAGATTCACCATGGGGATTTTCTCATTCTTATCTATAGCCATAAGAATTTCATGATAACGCTGATAATAAATATCAATAGATGCTCGAACGATCTTGCTATTTGAATCGATCTTACATTTTGGTAAATACTTTTCCATTAACTCAACATCTGTAAGATCAAGTTGATCTGCAAGTTTTTCACATCCCATAATGAAACAACTGGTTTTCACTTCCTGAACACGTTGCGGATCCTTACCATTGCGAAAAAACCAAATAACCGCATCAATAAATGCTTTTTTAAGGGATAATTCGATAATGGCAAATCGATAGGTTTCAATAAGATACTCAACATGACGGGTTGTACTGTTGCCGATGATATGGGGATAATCCTTCTCTTCGTCCAAGCCCTTCCACATTGAAATATCCATTCGATCCGATATTTTTCTTATCAAAAATTCTAGGGAATGAATGCAAAGATTTTCGGTGGTTGTTGTGGTGCCATCCATATCACAAACGATCGTTCTTATATCTTTTAAGGTCTTACGTTTTTCAGCTAAAGGGACGTATTCAAACTCAGGAAAGATACCTTCAGGATTTTTTATACCTGCAAAATCTCCATGATTCAAGTAATTATTCACCTTATTGTGTGAAATGATCTTTTTCATCTTATTCCGATACTAATTTTATCCCTTCTTTTAAGAAGAGATCGATTTCTTTTTTACTTTGTCCTTCTGCGTATATGCGCATCAGGGGTTCGGTTTCCGAAGCGCGAAGCAATAGCCATCTGCATGTGCCTTCAAGTCGGAATTTAAGTCCATTCACAATTCCTCTACTACTGTTAAAAGCTTGAATATCAACAATATCAAAACCGGCAAATGTGCTCAATTTTTTATCGTAAAGCTTTGGCAAGATGGAGGTTCTGTCGTGATGCTCGAATTTATGGTCAATTCGTTTATAAAATATCTCCCCGAACTGTTCGCGCTTAGCTTTCACAAAGTCCGAAAGCTTTTCAAAACCTGATTTTGCCAACATTTCCAAAAACAGCAGAGCTGAAAATATTCCGTCTCTTTCAGGCATGTGCATACTGTAACCGAATCCACCGCTTTCCTCACAACCAATGGCTGCATCTGTTTTCAGCATTTGCTCACAAATATACTTGAAACCGACCTGAACTTCATGTAAAGGGTGTTCTTTTGAAGCCAAGAGGTTTACTTTATCCGTAACAGAGGATGTTATAATGATACACCCTTTTTCTTTTCTAACATTTATCACATAATCTGTAAGATACAAAATGGTTTCTTGCGCGCTCAGCCATTCACCGTTCTCCATCATCACGCCCAGGCGGTCGGCATCTCCGTCCGTAGCAAAACCGCAACAGTAATCATCACTTGCTTTCAATGCATCTGCAAGCGGTTTTAAGTTCTTTTCTATTGGCTCAGCTGCTCGTCCGGAAAAATCCGATGTTGCATCTGCGTAAATGGTTTCAGTCGGAATATCATGCTCAAAAAGGTAATCTTCTATAAATGTTTGTCCCGCACCCCCCATTGAATCGATCAGGGGTTTGATCCCGGCTTCATATATTGCTTCAAAATTTATATTACTCTTTATCGCTAGATCGTAAGCCCATTGGTCATCACTTTGCATAGCAATACATCCATAAAAATAGGTGTCAGAAATCAATTCTTCGACTTTTTTCGTCTCTTCGGTCATAAATGGACCGCCGTAATTGGCTTTAAATTTTACTCCGTTATATTCCGGAGGATTATGAGATGCTGTGATCATCACACCTCCGGTGTAGTTGAACCATCGGGTAATATAGGATATCATGGGAGTTGCGATAATTCGTGGACAGATATGAGAATCAATCCCCAATCCACTTAAAACTAAAGCAAATGAGTCTGCATACTCCTCAGAATCTTGCCGTCCGTCATAACCGATAATACATGAAGGGTTCTTTGTTTTCTTAAGTAAATAATGACCAAAGGCATCTGCTACCAGTGCGACCGAGTCATCATTAAAATCTTTACCCATCAATCCTCTCCAACCATCGGTTCCGAATATGATCTTAGGAGGATTTTTAACTTTTATTAAAGAATTCATACTTCTCGTATCGTTTTATTTTCTTTTATTGCTTTTGCGGCTATTTCCCCCGCCGCTTCGCCGGTAGCGGCACATGTCGGCATAATTCTTAATGCGGCCTGTCCTTCACGTGTGGAGGAAATACACCGGCCTGCAGCTTGCAGATTCGCTAAGCCTTTTACAAAAAGTGCTCGTTTCGGTATTTCATAATACTCCCCTTCCGGGAGTTCTTCCATAACACTTTTATTCTCTTTCTGACCGTGAATATCAATACCATAGCAGCCTTTGGCAATGGCATCTTCAAATTTATGGTGCTTTCTGATATCGTCACCATTAACGACATAATCACCGATCACACGGCGTGTTTCACGAATTCCTACCCGGTCGGCGACCTTTGCCAATTCTGCGTGTTCAAAACCCGGAATAATTTTCAATATCCGGACAATATCAGCTATTTGGGTTCGTCCCTCAAGGTAAGCGGCTTCAATATCTTTTGGCTTTGTGCCATCATACCCCAGCAAATTTACGCAATTGAATGATGCTGTTCCGTGTTCGGGTAAGCTACAGAAAAAAATGTATTGAACTGCTTCAGATATCCGTACTTCCTCTTTTGCTTTCTTTATATGGGAAAAATAACCCGCAACAGATACAATATGCCCGGGATCATAATCTTTGGTTGACCAGGGAAAAAAGTCAGAAGGTTGTTCTTTTACATATGCAATTGCTTTTTCAAGATCAATGTTCTTCATCTTAAAGAACAGGGTCAGGGCTTGTTGTTCTTCGGCCAATTCGAAAGGTGCGTCAGCAAGATAGGTCAGTACCGCATCACCGCTCGTATCGATGAATTGATCGGCTTGGAGACTTATTGACCCTTCTTCTGATTCTATCAGTAATTCCTTGATCTTGATTGAATCATGCCGTACTTCAATCAGCGTGCTATTCAAGAGGAGATCAATTCCGGCTTCGCTCAGCATCTCGTTAGCGGTTTCCCTGAAAATATCAGCAGAAAAGCCGTTGTCTATCATGCCACCTTTGGCTTTCATTCTATCCTGAAGTTCTTTAAAAACTCCTTCGACAAGTGGTTTGCCATCAATATCATATTTCATGAAAGGCGATACCATACCACCGGTTGCCATACCGCCAACATAATGAAAAGATTCAACCAAAACGACCTTGCAACCGGTCCTACCGGCTGAAACTGCCGCACAAATACCGGCGATGCCGGCACCGACGATAGCAATATCGCATTTGATCACTTTAGACATTCTATCCTTTCATCATCTTAATATAATTTGATGTAACAACTCGTGGTCGTGTAATGGCGGTACCTACAACAACAGCATGTGCACCCGCTTCAATAGCTTTTTTTGCATCCTCGGGCGATGAAATACGTCCCTCGGCGATCACGGGTATTTTTACCACATCTGCAAGTTCTTTTATAAACTTGAAGTTTGGTTTTCCGTTATTAAACTCATCCGTTTCGGGCGTGTAGCCGTTCAGTGTTGTTGATAAACAATCCGCACCGGCTTGCTGACAAGCGAGGGCATCTTCAAGAGTTGAGATATCTGCCATGATAAGCTTATGGGTCTTCTGCTTCATCTTGGCAATAAATTCCGGACCTGATAAACCATCCCAAAAGCGCAAGGTTCCGTCAATCGCGACCATCGCACATCCGATCTCGAATAATTTTTCAACATCCTCAAGTGAGCGGGTGATCTTTACCCAGCCATCATCAAATTCACTTTTTGTAATACCTATCACGGGTATATCCACATCCTGAATGATCTTAGCGGTTTTTTCCAAGCCACATGATCTTATGGCATGTGCACCCCCCATTTCGACCGCCCTGGCAAATAAGGCTACACCTTCAGGGGAATTGAATGGATCATTTTCCTCGGCTTGGCAGGAAACGATAAGTCCATCTTTTATCAGGTCAAAAAAGGTTTTCACTTTTAAGTTCTCCAGAAAAGTTTTTTACGTGTAAATAAACTGACTATCAACGCCAAAATCAAGGTTTGTGTACAGGCAAGAAGAAATCCTACCCAGGGATAAGGACTCGTTACATCTTTTAACCATGGGAAAATATGACTTATATAGAGTATGGGAACGACCAGGTTCATCATACCGACATAAGCGATCATAGGATTTTGTCCGTTAAGGATCAATAAACTGAAACCTCTCTTCTTTTTCATTATATCGATCCAAATCGCAAAGAATATCAACATATAGTAGGCCAATCCACTGATCAGAAAATAATATGATAATGTTGAATTATCTTTCTTGATACCGCCGCCAAAGGGTTCGAAAACCAGTCCCAGAATAATCCATAAAGATCCCCAAATGACCAGATCTTTTAGGAATTTTTCATCTCGATTGTTAGTCTTACGTATTTGCAGCCAGGCAATTAAGCATAAAATAACGAGACCTATCGTTGTTGCATTTAAAGCCCTTGAATAAAGTCCAAGCAATGATACGCCGACCATTGCAAGTGCATATAAAGACAAAACCAGCAATTTTGGTGTATCGGTTTCGGTGCTTATTTCTCTTCTATTTTCAAGCCAATTTTTTATTTGATCTCCGGCTATAGTCCCCGGCAAAACGATCAGAAGGTATTTTAACCATGAGAAATTATACAACCAAGTTAAGGGTGTAAAATTCCATACTTTATCTATCCATGAAATTCCGACACCATTAAAGAGATGCTGAACATAGGGAATATTCCTGACAGCTTCCTGTCCTCCAATTGCAGTTGCAATATCCAATTGCATATGAACAAGTCTCATTCCGATAAATACGGCCATGACGGCAAGCCTTGCCATAGGATTTTTCCGGGTCAACAAATAAATGATCGAGCCAAAGAACATCATATTTGCCAAAAGCATGATGATAATATCCATGCGATCGAATTTAAACCCCGAACCATCTGGATATTTCATAAAAATCAGAAAACTCAAAGCTCCTGCCCAACCCAGTATTTTTAAGCTGATCTTTAACCAGTCGGGCCATTTTTGGGGAGCACGGAGGTAAATTATGAATAAGATTACAAAACCCACAATACCCAGCGCCCATGCCTTGTAAGCTATTTCAGATCCCCAAATGTTCTCAGAAAGGTGATAAGGACGGATATGCTGAACAAAAATCGCAAAGAAGACCAATAGGGCAGTTCTTTCAAGAATGTGCCCTGAAACTCTCCAGAAAGGCTTTTGCGAATTCAGTCTGCGTTCAAAGGCAAAAGGAAGCGCCGCTCCCAATACAAAGAGAAAGAAAGGAAAAACGAGATCAACCCATGTAATACCGGGTAAAAGAGGATTAAACCCCAGTCCGGGAGGTACCTGCGCATGGAACATCCAATGAGGCAAACTATAGGGCAAAATACCCGATAATACCATTAGAAGTATAGCAGTACCGCGAAGAGCATCAAGGCTGTAAGCACGTTGTGATCTTATCATTTTTGCACCCCAATAATTGCCAGTTGCTGATCTTCTTTTGTATGTTGCAATTCAATATCAAGTAAGGCGAGTAATTGTTTTTCTTCAATAAGACCGGTCATATCTACGATCTTTCCACCGATCAAGACATAAATGCCGGGTAATAATGCACCCGCATCGCCAAAGGACGTCAATTCCTCGATTATATTAGACAGTATAACTATGGCTTCCGATGAAGTACAAGTCCTGACCTGAACATCTTTTAATTGAAGCTTGATAACAGCCTCTTTATCCAATACTCGAATATGCAGTTTACTCTTATTAGAACTGGAAAATAGACGTTTTTTAATTTCTTTATATCCAACAAGATATAAGCCATCGGTTTCTATAAGAACTTCACAGTTTATGACGTCGGTTTTCATTGACTTTGCAGCAATGTCAAGTACATCATTTTGAGAAGCTTTTTTTATATTAAGATCTTTTGTTCTCATTTCATTCGATCCGGTCGCCGTTGCAATAATACGATTATTTTTGGCATCTACTTCGACCGATGCTTCAATGGTATCGGGATCCGCACCCATACCTTGAACGGAATTAACCGCTTCCTGACGCAATGAGATAATATCCTCGGTCGTTGGATTCATGACCGTTTTTTCAACTGAATCACGGATAATACCCAAAGCGGCTCCGATCGCTGAGATCACATCGGTATTTTCGGCAATAATAAAAGGAAATCCCATACTGTTTGCCGCTGCCGGCACAATAGCGGGTGCGCCACCGCCGCCGCCGATAAATTGGATCATATCCGGATCTAATTTATATTCGCGACTTAATTGTTTGATCGTCGGTTTTATCTTATTTGATGAGATCTCAAGGATCTTTTCAGCCAATTCTTTAGCTGTTGTATGGAATTTATCTGCAACAGAGTTAAAGCAAGTTGAAATGGCATTTATATTTACCGTATCACTGTTTGCATCACCACATAATTCCATATAATGAGATGCTTCGGTAGGTGTAAGTGTAAAATCGGCTTTTCCATCGATAGGATGAATGGATAGGTAATCATTGGGATCATCGGGGCGAGGCTGAACGGTATTCAGCTTAATATTGGAAAAATCATGATCTTGATCAAAAGAAGGATAATGCAGTTCGGCAATATGAGCTGAACGAGGACCTACATCTATGATCTTAGAACCTTGTATTCTTGGAGTAGAGCCACCCGCAATTCCCAGTGTTCGAACATCCAATGCACGTAAAAAGAGTCTATTACCACCAATTTGTGCACTTTTGATCTGAGGTTTACCATTTTTAATGACTGAAATATCTGTCGAGGTCCCTCCCACTTCAAGGAAAATACCATCTGAGACCCTTGCATACATTAAAGCTGCGGCAACACCGGCAGCCGGACCGGAAAGCATGGTCAATATAGGCCGTTTGCGCATTTCATTAATATCCATGATACCGCCATCGGAACGCATGATCATTAAGGGAGCATCAATACCGCTTTCCCGTACAGCTTTCTCCGTCATGTTTGCCGTTTCGAGCATTTTGGGCATCATGGCAGCGTTTATAACAGCTGTGCGGGTCCTAACCCGTAAACCGTATAGCTGGGATATCTCTGAAGCTGAAGAAGCTTTATAACCTAGTTTTTGTGCTGTTTTGACCACAAAACGTTCATTTGATGGATCATCAACTCCGTAGACTTCTGAAGCAACGATAACTTCAGCGCCTTTGTACTTTAAAATTTCCAGAGCCCGAGTGATAGTTTCTTCGCTTAGTTCCTCTTTAAGATCAATATATTCCGTGTATGTTGTGAGAACTTTTCCGGGCGCCAGAACGATGGAGTCATTGGCAATTTGACGAAATCCCAAGCTTCCTTCGCCCCCTTTTCCCATGAGGATAATACCCACAGAAGCAACATCTCCCTCAAGCAATGCATTGGTCGCCTGAGTTGTGGAATGCGCTATCATCACGACTTCTTTGGGCTTAATACCGGTATCTTTGATCAGTTCCTGCATGGAACGAACAACGCCGGCCGCCACACCTTCTTTAGATTTATGTGTTGTGGGTACGCAGGTTTTACCACATAGTGAGTAATCGCTTATATCTACAGCTACTGCGTGAGTAAACGTTCCACCTACATCAATTCCGATCTTAATTTTTCGCATCTATATCTTCCGTTGAATTTTAATAAAACATAATTGAAGCCATCGTAAGTCCAATAAAAGCGATCGCAATGGTATACGGCAAGGTATTCCACATGACCTTCTGAACATCGATCTGCATTTCATTTGCCAGCCAGACATTATGGGTGTTTGTCGGATCCGAAACACCCTGCACCATACCGACCGACATCAATAATCCCATGATCGCTGCTCCCGGCATACCGGCTGCCAGAAAAACTGCTGCGATACCATAACCCATTCCCCATGGATTCAGTGGACCGCGGTATAAAGCCAAGGGTGCTGCAAGAGTGAAAATAAGGATATACATGAACCCATTTCCGGGTACGAGTGAAGTCATAAGCGGTTTTAGCAGAACCAGAACAGGCCATCCATCGGGATACATAGCGGAGATATCTCCTCCCGGACCTATAATGGCATTAAGGAGCATACCGATGCCCATCATCAGAACAACTGCCGGCATGGCAACCGTTCCGCCTTCAAAAATGGAGCGCATTAGCGTGTTCAATGCACCTTTTTTATAAGTTGCCAAAAAACCGTATATCAAACCGCAAATAAATGCGGCAACAAAATCAAGATTAAACAACAAAATAAGAAAAAGTGGTACTAAGGGAGTAAAATAAGCTGAAAAATGTAAGCGTTCATTGTCTGTTTTCTTTCTGACCGCTCTTAGAATATTATTAATAACAGCTAAAATAATGGCTGCAAGGACAAGTATTTTGAGTCCTTTTCCTATATATGACATGATTTGTGATACTGAATCTCTAAAAGCAAAGGGCAGAGTATTCCACAGTAATAACAGTCCGCCAACACCCATTACAAAGCCAAGACTGATAAAAATAATTTTTTTAAGTTTTAGATTATGTCCATCACGATAAAGCTGGATCGTGATATAAAAAAGTGAGGTAATGAATAAGATCGCGAACATAATGAGAGCAAAGGTTCGTATCTGTTCAACTTCGAGATCAAGGACAGTAATATAGAGTGCCCAATTTCCGGCATTGAGTATTCCACCCATTGAAAGTCCAAAAAGGAATATACCTATCACGGTCATCGACCCCATGCCAACTGACAGCATGATGGGTAATGCAATTGTCGCAACCATGATGATCGCACCCAATCCGCCGAGAGACGTAAATAATAAAGCGATCAAAGTCAAGATGACGACGGCAATGATCCAGGGATTATCCCCTGACAATTCTGCGCCTTTTTTGATTAGGTTCTCTGCTACTTTTGTTTTTTGCATTAAAACGGAAAGCATAGAACCAAAGATCGCGATCACATAAGCATTATGCAATCGCAAAACTCCCTTACCTACAACAAGACTAAGGATATCCTGAAACGAAACGCCACCGATCAAAGCGATAAGGACCGCCATTAAAGGTAGTGCAAGTAAAGCCGGAAGCTTGCGAGTGAACATGGCGGCGGCCATAGAAAAAAAGATGATGATGAAAATGATAATTTGTAGCGTTTCCATAATACCTTTCACTTCATGTGAATTGTCTACTTACTTGTGATCATTGCTTAAGTTAAAGAAAAGACCCGGCAGGCACAAGTACCTACCGGATCTTTCTGTCAAAAGATGAGACATATAATTATTTCAAAAAAGTCATCTTTTTAACGTCAATCATGTCGCCGGCTTGCAATTTGTAAATGTACATACCGGTTGAAACAGGATTTCCATTACGGTCCATTCCATTCCAAACGACCTTATTGTATCCTGCGGATACGTTTTCGTTGATCAGTGTTCTGATCTTGCGGCCGGAGATGTCATAGATCGCTAAGTGGACCTTGGCATTTTCTGGCAGATCGAAACGGATCGTTGTGGTCGGGTTGAAAGGGTTAGGATAGTTCTGATGTAGTTGGAATTCATCCGGAATGCCAGCCACAGACGTTGTTGTATCGCGTTCAGGGATGATCGGGCTATCTTCGATGTTTTCAAAGCTGTAAGCTGAAACACCGTTATTTGTGATCAATTCGATCAAAGCGTTCTCATAAACGTCATAGATCGCTAAACCTGTAGCGTTACCATTCCCATTGACTTTGTAGTTATCTGTCGGAGCGTTGATAATATCAACTGAAGAGCAAAGAGCATCTCCCTGAGTACCGAGAAGTTCTACAACTTTGGTTCCTGCACTCCATCCATTGGTAATACCAACAAAACGACGCATACCTGTACTGTTCTCAACTTCAAAGTAATTGACAGCAGTTCCTGAAGGAACAACAGCTGTGTCGAAGGTATACAGAATCGTGCCATCTACCTTAACATACATAGGTGCAGAATCTGTACCATTGATAAAGAAATATGCACCATCCTGAACAGGAGAAATACCGCGTGCTGCGGCGCCTGCTGGAATGCCTACACTGTCAGCCAATACATAATTTTCGCCATCTGTCGTATTGAAAACATAAATGTAAGGTGCACTTGAGCCCGATACATAAACTTTTGTACCGGTTCCTTCACCACTGGCTGCCAAAGCGTCACCAACACGAATTGGAATACCTGCTCCGGCGTAAGCAAGGTTCATGTCTGCATCTTCATCCGCATTGCGGAATAAATTGAAGGTAGAACCCGATGAGAGGTTACAAGAGAAAACCTGACCGTCATCTGCAGCGGCAACGGCATTGATCTTAAGATAACCTGCACTCGGAAGCGGACTAAGGAGATTCATGTCTTTAATGAATGATCCGTCAGTCGCAGAAACTGCTTTAAGGAAGTCACCGTATCCGTTGGGATGAGCCACAAAATACAGATTACCGGTTTTCTTAGAGTAAGCCATGGTACGAGGTGCATTAGCTGTTACGCCCATCCAGTCTACATCAGCAGTTACACGCCAATCCAAAGGCCATACGATCGCACCATTACCTGAAAGACTTACCATTTCCGTATTGGCGGTAGTAAAGACAGATAACATAGCGTTGTCTGCAATTTCATCTGTTGGTGTATATACAATGGTAATCATCGTCGAATCACCTGCCGGTACAATATTTGTATCGATAAGTGCGGTGAAAGCATCATCGTTTATTATCAAACTATCAACAACCAATGCTTCTGCACCAATCGCTGCAATGTTTTTCAGCCAAACAGTTGCTGCACCATTTGTATTAACATCCACGACAGCAAAATCAACTGCCGCCGAACTTACTTCAGCAACAGCCGGAGCTGCTTTGACTGAAATATGATCCAGGTAAAAAGAACCTGCAACTACGGGATCACCGACAAATTTAAGAGCGTATGTTCCTGTTATATCAATATCGATAACACTCAAATGCCAGTTGAAATCACCGGGTGCATTATCCCAGACATCCACCGTATCAACGATCATATCTGATTCATCGACGAGCAGAACTGTCAATGACCAGACATCGGAACCACCCGAATGTTCTGATAAATAATATCTCAATTGTTTCGGATCTTCAATATAGGGTGTTTTGACCATACCGACTGAATCGAGATTTGCTAAACCGAGATATTTGCCCGTACCTTCGAGGGCATAGGCATCGTCGGCTAGACGGATATTCTCGAAATCCCATTCGGGACTCAGTTCGGTCCATGTCTCGAAATTCTCATCAAGTTCTGTCAGAACCGGTGAATACATGGTCAACTCATCATAAAAGGTACCAATGATTTGATAGCCGTCAAAATATGGGGCACTATAGTCATACTGTGAAACAGCACCGACCACATCAAATTCCCATGTTGGAGCAGGTTGGCCGTCAAGATCCGAATCACTATCAATACGGAATAAGACCGTATCGATACCATCGGTAACTAATAACGTGGCTGAATTGCCTTCTGTGGGCCATAGTGAAGCATCAACAAGTTTAACTTTTTTAACTTTAACATAGTTACCTTCGATAGGTTCACCGATATCTGCCAGAGTTTCAACACTCGGTTCGATCGTTGCACCCGTCGAAATTAATTTTATATTAGCAGAGGTATCGCATGCAAGTTCAGTTAATCCGAGGTAATGTTCAACCGTACCGGTTACTTCAAGCACATCACCTTTATTAAAGGGGATCTCAGTGCCATACATGTAGACATTTATTCCGCCAGTCGCATCTTGAATATAGATGCTCGTACTTCCACCGACATAATTCGGTGAATATACCGTACCGCGAACGGTAACCGTTGAATCTAAATGGTCGGGGACATAATCATTATTCACATCAGCTTTAGCAACTGCAATATCAGTAATCTCAACAAAATCCGGAACTTCAAGTGTCCAGGTTGCGATCGCATTATTCGTTGCCATCTGATAAAGTGTGATCGTTCCATCAAGGTTCAGGTCATATTTCAAATTACCTGCAACGTTTCCGTTACCTTCTTCGATATTACCCATTTCTGCACTGGCCCAGAGTTCCGGACTTGCAAGATCGGTAATGTTGTAAACCTCGACCTTTCTGCGGTTACCGGCAGAGTGATTGGTATTTGTTGCCAGTAATTTTGAACCATTGCTTGCTTCTATGTATTGAACACTACCGTAATAGCTTTCAGGAAGAGTAAGTGCACCCAATACCGTTCCAGCTGTATTGATCAGGGTCATGTCTTTCCATGCCGCATTGATCCAGAGCGTTGAATCATTGACAACGGAAATTCCGCCGTTAGCTGCACCGGCTACGATGGGAATTGACTGAACTTCTGAGAAATTCAAACCATCTGTCGTACCAAAAACTTTAATTTCTGTACCGTTACGATCGGAAGCATAGATCTTAGTACTTAAATCTCTTCCAGTTACTTCAAGTACATCACCAAAACGAGACGGTGCGGTTATAGCGAGTTGGAGTGCAACGGTGGGTGTTGATGTTTCATGAGCCCACTGATAGACTTTGAAGTCGCCGCCACTGGCCAGATTACATGCGTAGATTTGACCATCATCGGCAACATCGGCTTTCATTAAAGAAATACCATAGAAACCGCCGGTCACACCGGTCATATCCAGTGTATCAAGATCTGCTCCGGTATTGGCATCCAAAACATGGACATAAGTTCCACCTGCGCGTGAGGGTAAAAGCAGATGATCAGTTACAGGATTATATCCCATACCACGAGCTGCATCGCCACCTGACAGGAAGAACGAATAAGTATTGCCCCAAACTTCCATCACCGAGGTCATATTGACCGGATCAACGGGAGGAACAGGGAATTCGAATTTATAGGCGCCCAAACCGTTATTACATGATAGAACATATACATTATAAGTTCCGTCACCGTTATCTTTAACGGCTACATCACCTGCTCCGTTTGCATTGCTGTTCGCACCCAGAGTTGATGTTAATTTATAGGTACTTGCTTCAGTAAGATCACCGTTCGCAACCTTAAGAATGCGAGCATTTTCATTACCGCTGCCGTACTGATAGGCTGCAACATACTCATTGTTATCACTGTCGGTGAAGATGAATTCCGTTGCATTGGTACCGGTACCAAGAACACCACCGGAAATAACACTTGAAGTTCCGCCTTCGAAGCGTTCAAGGTAATTTCCACTAGAATTTTGATACATGGCTCCGCCTTCTGTCAAAGCGGCTGAAGAGCTTCCACCGTTATGACTGACAGCAATCGTATCGGCAACAAAATTGGCACCGTTATCTGTTGTCGTAAATCTGACAACTTGTGCATTGCTGGCATCACCAAATAAAAATGTCAATGAATTGTCCGTTTTTGAACCATAGACTGACATTTTATCGCCGAGACGACCGGCACTCGAAAGATGTGAAATCACAACTTCGGCCGTGTCATCGGCGGATTCCCATTTGTAAACCTTTAAAGTCGTATTTAAAGCAAGGTTACAAACATAAACATCACCATCAACTGAAATAGCGGCATCCGATATATGGTATGTACCTCCGGTAATACCATAGGACTCCAATCTACTCAATGAATCGCCGTTTGCGGCATCCAAAACGTAGAGATTGTTTCCACCATTACGGGACACGACTACCAGTCTGTCTTCTTCATCGATCTGACCATAGGCAAAGCCACGGGTCAAATGTCCGGTATCGAACCAGCCCGGCATACTTGTCGTTGCTGCGGACTTTTCCCATAGTGTGGTCATTTGACCAAACAGTGAGAAGGTCATCAGCAAAGCCAACATAAGCAATAAGACCTTTTTCATTTTTAACTCCTTTTGTTAAATATATATTATCACTTCAACAAAGTGATTTTTCTATTAATTTGTTTTCCATTATAGCATAACGAACATATGTAAACACCACTGCTGATATCAGCTCCGCTAT
Organism: uncultured bacterium; assembly: GCA_964395205.1. Lineage (GTDB taxonomy): Bacteria > Fidelibacterota > Fidelibacteria > Fidelibacterales > Fidelibacteraceae > M50B103. The sequence goes on from CAYNBL010000002.1 coordinate 23,040, forward strand.
ATGAAAGCTCATGATATCCTGCGCTCTGAGCTTCGTCAATTAAGGTATCCACCATTTTTCCATTCAAATCAAATAGATGAATTAGTACATCGACATCCGATCCAAGTGTATACGACAAAATTGTTTGTGGATTAAAGGGATTAGGGTAAATCGATAAAAGTGAAAATTCGTTGGGTTTGTTTATTTGAATTGATGTCGGTTCAGCTAAGATCAATGGAGATTCAGCCGTTATTTTGACCGCATCAGCTACAACATAATTACCTGTTGATGTTAAATTGCTCACAATGACAGCCATGTCAGGATCAGAATTGAATGTGTAGTTACCAAGTAAATTCCATTGAGCATGATTTTGTTGTTGATTAACTCGAACGGTATCGCGACCATCTTGGTGAATGATCACATAGGGCGTATCTGAACTTCTGTTGGGATCTGCGACCCACCATGCATAAACTTCACAGTTTGTGGTTTGCTCCAGTGCTGTATAGAAGCGACAAAGTGAACTTCCATCGCCCTTGCCACTTAATAGGGCTTTTGTATCACCCCAATAACCCGAATTTGCAGAAGCGAACCAACTGCCGGCGCGACTGACATAAGAGTCATCTTCCGTATCCAAGATTAAGCTATACCCACTTTCTACAGGAATGCGACAACTATCCCGATAGGTTACGGCTAAAATGGCAGGGACGGCTCTTTCTTCAGAAGGTCGATTTATATAGCTACCGGGAATTGCCATTTGGCTTGATCCGCCGCCATCAAGATTAAGTGCCCCAATACATCCTTTGCTTAAGAATATATCCGCCATTTCGGACAGATCAAGTCCTTCGCTGTGAGATTGCCGCCCATCGGCAACTAAAATAAGGACATGACCATCACCTGTATAAGCTACACCGGTTCGTGGGTCACGATTATCCAGTCCTACCCCGCTCCCCCACATTAATTCTTCATTATAAGTAATATGCTTACTGCTGTCTTTCACAATGATAGGACCACCGCCGATGGCAGATAGTAGACTGTCCATGGCACTTCCTTCACTTTTCTGTGGTGCCGAACGAGGTGACGGATCATTATAACTGTAATTCAAGGGTTCGTTAAAGCTGTAAACATCCTCGCGCGTTGCCCCAAAATGATAAACCCAGTCGATCTGAGGTTTAAATTGGGTCGTTAGTGAGAACATGCTTCTGATCACAGGATATGATTGTGAATTGCGAGTCACCGCCGGTACGTTAATGGCTTCAACGTTTGAAGGGGTAATAACTGTTGAATACGGAATGCTTCCCCCAAAATAACCACCATTTACTGCAGCAATGCAATTAACGTCACCAGCAAAGAGTTTAACGCTTTCAGCACTGCTCCGGCTGTAAGGACGTATCGCGATCGTTGTATCATTCAGGTCAATATCAAGATAGAAACATTCAAGTGCCGGTGAATTCCGTGTTCCTTTTATCAATTTGATACCATCCGGAAAATCGTAGGATGCTGTAATATCAGTCCACAAGATTTCTTCTCCGAAGAGGTTTATGGATGAAAATATTAATAAAAATAAAATGAATCGCTTCATTGACTTATTTCCGAATAAATGGTTTGTAAAGAATATCAAGAGCAAGTGACACAGCACCTTTTAGGGCTGCTTCGCTGTTTAATTGTCCATAGACAATCTTAGTGGAACGCTGCAAGGGTGTTACGGCAATATATTCGCCTATCTCTTTCTGTAATTGTTGCAGGAAATATTGCGAATAATTAAATCCCGAGCCTGAAATAACAAGCATTGAAGAGTTTAACATGATGATCAGATTAGAGCAAAGTACTCCGAGAATGATCGACATATCCTCGATCACTTTCTGTGCAACTTTATCACCCAGATCAGCTTGTGAAAAGAATGTTTTTAAGTTTTTAACCTCAAAATCCGTCGGCGCATTTTTATTTGCTATTTTATATGCTTTTTCAAATGCTTGGATGGTGTTTATCCTGGAAAAAAGCTGCCCAACATATTCCTGGTTTTTGTGATAAAAGAGATTTGTATCCAAAATACCCTGATAGGGTTTCAGACTTAAATACCCGATCTCACCGGCACCACCCATAATTCCTCTAACCAGAATTTCATTTTCAATGATACCGGCACCAATACCATCACCAATATGTATAAGGATCATATCATCTTGTTGTTCGCCGGCGCCTAATAGATATTCACCCCATGTTTGGATATTAATATCATTATCTACAACCACCGGAGCATTGTAATGCTCCACAAAGAGATCGGCAAAAGGCTGATTGGCCCAACCCTGAAGTGTTTCTGCCAATATCAGTTCTCCGGTCTTTGTATCCACCATGCCCGGGACACCAATTCCGATCCCGATCAATTTTTCACGTTCTCTCCTTTGCTCGCGCATCATACGATCCATGGTATCGGTCAGTAATTCAAAAACTTTATTTAATTTTGGGTTAGGTTCATACTCAACGATAGAACGAGACACTTCTTTACCCATGCAATCTGCAAGACTGATCAAGGTATTTGTTCGTTTGATCTGAATGCCAAATACGAAACCTCCATTGGGATCTATATATAATTTTGTGGGACGTTTACCACCCCGCGAGGTAGATTCTCCCTTCCCCTCTTCTTTGATCAAGCCTGTGTTCATTAATCGTGTAATGATCTCGGAAACCGCCGTTTTAGACATTTTTGCCATTTTAGCCAGTCCCGCACGGGAGATACCGTTCTCTTTTCTAATGAGATCCAATAAGCGAGTTTCGTTCACTTCTTTAAGAAACCGCCAATCACGTTTCGGATTTTCTGTAAATCTTGATAACATATTATTTTACCAGTGTCATTTTTTTAATATCAGCTACTTTATCATTTAATTTTAATCTGTAGAAATAAATCCCACTTGTCAAATTTGACGCATTAAATTGTATTTGAGATTCCCCTGCCGATTGATAGCCTTGTTGGAATGTTTTCACGAGTGAACCTCGAATATCATAAATTTCTATTTGAACATCTGCATCATACATCAATTCATATGAAATGATCGTCTCGGGATTAAATGGATTTGGATAATTTTGCTTTAACATACCTGATCGCGGGATCATTATCCCATCCTGAATTGAGGAAAAAATATAATCTTCTCCGTGAAAAGGGTTATGCGAAGAAATTAACATCAGAGCATCTGCAAAAGTATACCCGGTTCCCGAACCCGGAGTATTTAGGCTGAGTATTTCCTTATCGCTTCCGGCTTCAAACCAATAAACACCCACATTTTCCCAACGACCTGCATTGCCGGCTGTTTTTTGATTAATGGTGCCTGTTACATCACCTGAGTCGGAATGAACGGTGTAGGAACTTATATCAGAGGCAGAAGCCATACTTTTGGGAATATTTTGAAAAGCATACACCGTATACCAATCATCTTGAGTAATATTAGCTGAATAATTTACGCTGGCTGTACTTCCAGCTTCGGCGATATAACAATGGTCTCCATTGAAATAATCGTAAACATTTGTTCCGGTATATTGTGACCAAGTGCCCGTTTTACTTACAGATGAGCTGTCTATATCTATGACCAGTACTTCCCGATCCCAACTTTCATCTCGATAGGGTACTTTTGCTTTATTTTGATAAGCATTGGATTTCAAGTAAGTCAAATAATTATTGGCATTATACATCAATTCCGCATGGTACCAGATAACATTGCCTTTTAGACCCGCATTCCTTGTTGTTTCTATTTGAGTCACCAAAACGGAGGGTTGAATGTAATTGCTGTTTGCAACCGTAGATATTCCGGGATACATCAGTGAATCCTTCGTGATCTTGCCCAATTCATTATTCATTCGCCAGGTATAATCCGTCGAAGTCGTCATATACATTTGAGGGGTCACAATATCAAGATAACCATTATCGATCCAAGGAGCGTAATCCTGACAAAATTGTTCATATCCCCAGGGCAGAGGTGCGTTACTGACCGTTACATCGGGGTTCATGATCTTAATACTGTCGTACATTTCCGCAATGAATTCCGTAAGTTTATCTGCTCGCCAACGGATCCACGTTGCATCAGAGACCGATGTCGGCGGATACGACCCTTTTTCACTTTTATATAGTTCTTTTGTGTAGTTATCATAACCGCAATCCAATTGAGGATAGCGAACCCGATCAAATTCAATACCGTCGATATCATAATTCTGGATAACTTCTTGAGTTAATTCGATCAAAAACGATTTTACTTCAGGTAAAACATGAATACAGGAAGGTCCGGCTTGCCCATAGGTTGCAACTGAGCCGCTTTGGGTTTTTGCAAGCCAATCGGGATGATTTGAATATATGGGGCTTGATGTCGTAATTCCGGCATTAAAACCGGCTTCGAACCAGGCATCGACTTCCAGTCCGACACGATGAGCTTCAACGATCATTTCTTCCAATACGTCGCGTTCGGGAGCTAAATTGCTTTCGACATTGGGATCCGTAAGCATTGAAGTATGTGCCTCAAACACTTTCGAGCGAAAGTAGGGATAGCCATAACGCCATACATCTACATAAACAATATTAAAATTAGCATCTGCAAGAGCTTCCATTGTCTCGACGATGGTTGCCCGAGTAGGAACATTTGTTCCGGCCCAGGCAATCCATGCGCCACGTAATTCATCCTCTGCATGAAGCAGAGAAAAAAGAAACAAACAAGAAAGGAAAATGTATGCAAGTTTTTTCATTTATTTTAGCAACAGCATTTTACGTGTTTGAAGAGTATTCCCATTTTGCAATAAGCGATAAAAGTAAACACCGCTTGACATAGATCCGGCATACAGATCAACTTCATAGGATCCTACTTCATGATATGCATTGATCAATGAACGGACTTTTTTACCCGTAAGGTCATAGATCGCGATCTCCACGGACCCGGGAGACGCAAGATGATAACGAATGGAAGTTGAGGGATTGAATGGATTTGGATAATTCGCTTCCAATAAAGAAGTTATGGGGATCATATTATTAATTCCAACACCGCGATCTCCATCAACACTTACGACTCTGCGCGGCAATTGTGATGTCCCCAAGCTATCTACACATAGATAATGAGTGAGTGCTTTTTCATCATTTTGTATGGGAAATGAAGCCAGAATATTTCCGGATGTGCCGTCTTCGACAAGATAGATCGCAAACTTGATTGATCCAAGTTCAGTACCTATTCCTGCAGCTGTTCTGGCAATGGCGATCTCTGATATCAATGAATCATTTCTATCACCTACAACAGCCATAGCCCCATAGTTAATATCAAAACCTGTGATCTCTGAAGATGCCCATGTAGAGCCGTTGTATTTGTAAACAAAACCACCTGTCCATTTGGAAGCCGGAGCTCCTTCAAGATCAATTAAAGGATAGGTATCGGAATCAAAACGAATAACCACATCTGCATTGAACGGAAGGATCGTGACTCCTCCATCTGCTGTTGGTGGTGTTGATGAGCCGTTTGTACCGTCCGGATCTGTATCAAAAGCAATGTATAACTGTTGTGTCTGGAAAGGCGCGTACAGACTATTGCCTGTCAGGCCTAAAAACATCATCTGATCGGACCAATTGGCGTATAATTTATTTTCACCGTCTTGCTGTATAAAGTCATAATTGGTCCATTCATTGTTTTTGCCATCTATTTGAATGGTAAAGTAGCCATGATCACGTGGTGAAGATATTTTAACGAGAGGATCCATGCTGACCGACGTCACACTATTTACACCCATAACTGCATACATGCAATGGCGTGTTGTATCATAAGCAAGAACTGCCGAGCCGTTAATGTTATTATTTAAGGTCGTGCCTTCATAGGCGAAAAGTAATGAATCGGAATTACCCCCGAGATAATCAAAGGTATATGAATCACCCAGAGCATCTGAATAAACTTCATAGCGAGCTGAACGAATATTATTGCTTGTAAAGGGATTTGCAGCCGTAATTGCATGGATATTGCCGACATTCCAATGAGTAATGGCACTTGATCCGGTTGCAATTAAAGTATCGGAAACGGTAGCAATAATATTTCCATTATCATCTATAAGGTGTACCTGCCATGTGGCAGCATCCGTACCGTTGATCCAAATATCACCATCCGGCTCGACGGGTGAAATACCATGACGAGCAGCGCCTGCTCCCGGAAGTGTAATTGTTTTTTCCAATGCCAATGTGTCACCATCCACCGTTAATTTGGCGATTTTGTCTGTTCCCATACCGGAAACATACACACAAACATCCTCACCGGATCCGATAGCAGCAAAGCTGTCTCCATAGCGCGCCCCTGCCAGTGCGCCACGAAAAACGACTACAGGAGCTGATGCTGAATTAGCGTATTTATAGACCTTTAAACGGTCCGTTGCAATAATTGCGGGTACCGAAAGATTGCTGACATATATCGCACCGTCATCATCTACTGCAACCATATTTAATGGGTAGATACCACCTGAATATCCACCTTCGGGTCTTTGTAAAGTATCTAAAGTTGTTCCGGTTTCGGGATCTAAGATCAGAACACAAGGATCATCATTTAATCGAGTTGCGACATATACTTCGTCAGCAACCGGACTATAGGCAATACTGCGTGTCACGTCGTTACCCACATCGATCAGATCATAACGTCCCCAAATTAGGCCATAAGCATATACTGAACCTATACTCAGTACCGCGATTATTAATACCAAAAAATATTTTCTCATTTTGAACTCCTTAATAGCATCTCATCTTTTTAACTCATAACTGTTAGTAAACAGCATTTTTAAAAGTAAATATTTGTTCTAATCCTAAATACAAGGCTCGAAAAACCATTCACGGCTTCTAACTCAACATGCTCCTGCATCGTTGGCCACAGTGAACCAATGACAAGTCGGTATCCTAAACCTGCATCCAGACTAAAGACATCACTTAGTAGAAACTCAACACCTAATCCGGCTTTGAAACCCATATTCCATTCATTTAATATCTTTTCGGGGATAGCCGGGATCGCCAATTGAGCGTTTTCACTTATTGCCCCGCGGGATCCGACCCAATAATGTGGTCCACCGGCGATACTTATATAAGGTTTAATATTTCCGTCCATGAAACTGTATTTTCCCTGTACCATGATCCCTAAATATCTCAATGAAAGAGGGATTTCTTCAATGGTCGCACCGGTTGAGTTCGTTATATAATGCATTTTTGAGAATGATGAATAATCTACAATGCCTTCAATAAACCAGGGCGAATCCTGTTGCTGACCTATACCCAGTTCGGCTTGATAGCCCAGTGAAAACCACTCAGACAGCTCTCCAACTGCCAGTGTTGCATTTCCCTCGACATGCATCCCCCATTGACCGCTGTATTGAGCCATCACAGGTGTCATGAACAAGAGCAAAATCATTATTAGAGCTATTTTTTTAATTCTTTTTATCATTAAACTTTAAACCTTAAACTTTAAACCTTAAACCTTAAACTAATATTTAAACGTCAATCCGAGCCAGACCATACTCTTTGATCTGATCGGAAATTGTTCTTTTAAAATTCCATCACTCACATTCAGATAGAATATTCCCTGATAAGCACACTCAATATCAATATCTTTTCTTAAAGCGTAACGAAGTCCAATGCTGGGAGTCAAATAGAATTTTATACCCTTTTTATCGGGAGCAAAATGTGTGACTTGAGCAAAGTAGTCATAGGTTAGTTTGTAAATGGAATTTAAGGTATCGAGCTGATATGTGGCAGGGTCGTCATTATGTAATCCCATGAATATCTGATAATTATCCATGTCATCTTGACTTAAATTACCTTCAGCGACAGCTATACTATCCCAATTCCAGGTAAACACTTTCATCCAATCTTCCACTACTTTAAGTCGTCTGGTATAGATTGACATCCCTGCACCTAAGCTGCCAAATAAACTAAATTTATCATTGAAAGGAATCGCGTAATCGGTAGAGAGGGTCAACCGGATCTCATTCATCCATTGATATGGTTTAAAAACACCATGATATGATGAATCGGGACGCCAATATTCCAATACGGTTGATATGGAATCAACTTCTTCCTGAGACGCTCCGGTTAAAAGCCAATCAATATATCGCTCATCCCAATAAGCCCAGTCCCACTCTAAAATTACCGAATCTTCTTTGAGTATGGTATGGTCATAAGCGACGTCAAAAGAAAGATCTAATTTATCATTTAATGAATAACTCAATTTACTGTCAATAGCCCATCCCCTGCTCTGTGTAGCCCTATAAGGATTATTTTGTGTATGTCCACCCAATCTTACGGATAACTTCACAGGCGGCACTGCAAAAACAAGTGCTGTCATAAGGATCATAGAAATGTATATTTTAGCATATCGCATATTATAATTCCATACTCAGGGTGTAACGTAAAGTATTGTTCAAGTAGGTATGATGCATATATGACACATCCAAATTGAAATCATTTCCTTTAAATATAAAATGCACGCCCATTCCAATTGTGAAATTTTCGTATTCATATCCAAACTTATAGCCTGCACGAAGTATGATCAAATTTGCAATTCGAGATTCCAGACCAATATTTATATGTTCACGCATATCATTCGGATGAACGGCCTCAAGATTTACGCTGATATAAGTCGGATCATCCAATGATCCGTAAGGTTCAAATGAAATGCCAAGTGTCATTTGCTGAGGCATTTTAAATTTTTCATTAACATATTGGGTTTCGAGTCCAAAATTCTTTAAAAACGCACCAATTCTCAACGATGAGAAATTCGTTTGGTAGAAAAAACCCATATCGACAAGCACATTTTGAGCAAAATACTCGGCAATATATTCACGAACATATTTCATATTGGCGCCAAATGTAAATCTGTCGGTCATTTGACGGGCATAAGATATTCCCAATGCGTATCCGCCTGCATTAAACGTTCCATTTGTCAGATATATATTATTCTCATCACCCGTAAAAGCATTGACCTCATCCTGGGCAAAGAAACGTGTTCTTTCCATTTCACCGAAATTAAAGACATTCATAAAAATTCCAAGCGATCCCACAAGAGGGATATTTCGAACATATGAAGCAGAATGATGCTGAGTATCCATAAACCACTGGCCATAAGTGGCAGAAAAAGAATTGGGTGTTGTGACATGTGCAATGAGTGCAGGGTTGATAAATAAACCGTCAGCTTGACCGTTTGGCATGGAAATACCCGTTTCACCCATACCTGTATAACGTGCAGATACGGGTAAATTCAAGAACACAAAACCGGTAGTTCCTGTTTTTTGGAATTCTTCAGCAAAAGAGGATACCACAAGAGATAACACCAATGCGCTCAGTATCAATAATTTCTTATGTGTTTTCATTCTCTGCATGATATTCCTAATTCACAATGGCGAATTTACCGCGGGTTTCAAGCCCGTCGGGTGTTTCGATATGATAAAAATAAAGTCCGCTCTTAATGTATTGACCATATTCCGATATCTGATTCCAAGATGCCGCACCTGATTCATTGTCCAGATGTTCAATGACTTTCACCAGATCACCGCGGATAGTAAAGATACGTATGGTGCATTCTTTAGGTAAGTTAACGAATTGGATTTTCTTGGTATCACCCGCAAATGAGAGGCCTGAGTTCAAATAAAACGGATTGGGTACTACCGCTACCCTTGAAAGACCATCTGCCGCTGAAGCGGGTCTTAAGGTTGTAAAGAAGGGTTGTTTTGACCGGTTTGCATATAATGAACTTTCCAGAGACGGTACAACAACTCCCGGATCAACTGACCAGGAATCATCTCCGGCATCGTATGCGGTGACGGCATAATAATATCCATAACCCATGGCGACGAGAAAATCATTGATCTCATATTGTTCTTCAAACGAATTCCAATAATTTGAATCTTTTATTGGGAAGTCCGCGATCATTTCCCACGGTCCCATGGGATATGAGCCGCTTCGATATACGCGGTAACCGGCAATATCAATAACACCTTCTTGTGGATCCTGAATACTTTCAACTGAATCCGTAAATGCTATCCTATTCCCCACCTTACCACTGGAATCAATGGCAGTTACGGTAAAACTTGGAGCTGCGGGAGGTACCGGTACGGTAAAATCATGTTCAAAATTAAATTGAACGCGATCTTCCAAATAACTCATGGCTGAATCTGCCAGGAATATAATACTGTCTTTTTGAAGTAAGGAAAGCTCACGTGCGGTTTTAAAATCAGCACCACCTACATATTCGGCAAAAATGATCACAACTGAATCAATACCACGTCCATATAGATCATATGGACCAAAAGAGTAATTCGCGTAAAGTCGACCATTTCCCATTCTCGTGTCATTTGTATCTGTAAATGCTTCATTTAAAAGCATAGGATTTGCCATAGCGTTATATTTATTAACCAAGCCGGATACTCCCGCAAACGGTCCTTCATAATCTGAAGAAGAGGGTCCCTGAGCCCAAACGAAACCATTAAAACGAGAAGAGGTATCGTACGCAGAGAAATCATCTAATAATTTGATCCCGATCTTTGCGGGAGCCATGTATTCGTATTGATCTTCGTATTCACTTGTAAAAGAATTGAAAGAAAAATATGAATAATAACCAAAACTCTCATCTTCAGCCGTTTCGGCATAATTGCCTGCCCAAGCTGTGATGGATCTTGTGGATTCATTCCAGCGACCTAGTGTATTTCGCGCACCTGCCGGATGATTGGGATTAGTATAATTCCACGCTCTTGCAGTAGGACTTAATGCATAGGTAAACAGGAAATATGCACTGTCTACACCGTTTCGTTCAGTTTGCAATGTAGAGATGACATATTTTGTAATAATATAATCCTGATCGGCTTTTGAACCGTTCCATTGCATAACCTTGCGTTTCACATTTAGATTAAATTTTTTGTTCTCTGTATTGGCATCAACAAATTGAGGATCTTTTTCCCATTCGGAAAGAATGATCTCTTCAGCTTCATAAGGTGAGGTTTGACAGTAGTAATTTTCACCATTTTTCCATTTTTTCTCGTGTTTACGGGCGACAAATGGCATTTTACCCTGTTCCCAAGACGTATTTCTATCACCATTTAAAGCAAAATCCATCCAGCCTTGTACGGTATCAGGTGCCTGAGTACGCATTGCAGTCACGTAAAATCCTGCCGATACAATATTAGAATAAGTACCGCCAAAGTTGACACTCAGTTCTGAGATCTTATATCCCGGCCAATCCAAGCCATAGGACATCGTTCGCCAATCGGCTATGGGCTCGCATTCCTGAGTATAATGAAGGGCATGCCAGAGTCGACCGCGGGTTAATTCCACCAAACGGTTCTGGTCTTGCGCATGCAGGCCCAAACTCATGAAGAGTGCAATAACTATTATGTAGATCAGTTTTTTCATCTAAAAATTAAATCCAATGTTAATATATACTTCACGTGGTACATTCTTGAAGACTTGATAATAATTATATAGTCTAACGTCACGATCCGGATCATTATCGGGATCTTCATAAGTTGCAGAACGTAAGACCCATCTTGATAATTCCCCACTATAAACAGGTGTCAGTTGTTTGTTGTTGAAGAGATTTGAGATCCTTATTGAAGCAACTAAGCTTAGTCCTCCCGGAAAACGGATACTTTTTTCTATTTGAAGATCTGTATTTGATTCAAGTGGGTATCTGCGGTTACTTTCAACATTTTGATCTGCCACATAAGAAGGCTGCCAAAAGTAAGCCAATCCGCTACTTACTCTATAGATAAGTCCCAAACTCATATTCTCAAAGGGATATAAGCCACCGATCTCCGGACCCGATAATGCAGGAATGGTATAAGTCAAAGATCCATTAAAGCGATGAGTGCGGTCTTCACCTGATGTATAATCCGAGGCACTGTATGTGTATTTTTGTTCCAATTCGGGTGTCATGTCTTCTAAAACAATATAATATCCGTGATAACCGCGTTTGACCTGACTTAAAGTATAGGTCATTCGGTAACGCCAGCGGTCTACACGACGGTTCGAGAAGGATATTTCAACTCCTTGTGAACTTCCATAGGCATTGTTGAGATATGTCGTATAGGTACCATAATAATCACCACTTTTTTTGATCGATCCGGCACTTGTTTCCATACTGACACCTGAGATCTGGTTCTTTAGGTCATTATAATAGGTAACGACATCAAGTTGGTGAGTATTCCAGAGGTTCTGCTGAATTCCGATCTCATAATTTACGCTCAATTGAGGTTCAAGATTCGGGTTCCCGATCATTCCCCATCCGTGATTGGTTTGATTATCCAATGAGTGAACCACAAGGGGCATGGAAGTAAAATGACCATATTGAACTCTGAAGACCGTTTTATCTGAGATCGGGAAAGATAATCCTGCCCGGGGTGATAAACGGGCATAAGTTTTTGAATCATCCCACGCGGGGATACCGATACCGCCTGTAAAACCTTCATTTTCGGCGGGATAAAAAACATCAAAAGGATATACGGGTACTTCTCCGCCAAAATTATAGGCATCGAGGCGTAATCCTATATTTGCTACCAAGCCGGAAAACTCGATCTGATCTTGTATATAAGCTGCAGCATAACGTGTTTTTGCTTTGTAATTTGTAGAAAAACCGGTGCGCCATATAAAAGAAGAAACGGTCAATGATGAAGATGCATTGTAATCCTGATCCATTTGCCACGCTTCGACACCTGCTTTGATATAATGCGATTTATCGATCTGGTTTGCATATGAAATACGACCACTCCAAAGATCTGTCAAAGATGCCTGATTATACAGACTGGACCAGGTATAGTATTTACGGTAATCAAGGTACCAAGCACCTTCATCTTCCAGTAAACGCTCATCCCGTCGTCCCTGTGATATTAATTGTTTGTCTTTATCAATTCCCGGAGTCGGAGTTTGAATAGAAGACATTTCCTCATTCTGATGTGTCAAATTGACATCTAAAAACGATTTTTGATTGATCATGAATTTGTAATTCAGATTCTGCGACGATACTTTTTCATCTCTCAATGCATCATAAACTAATGTGTATTTCTTTTTGGCTCCATAGGTACCGCTTAAACCGGCCCAACGAATATCACTCGATCCCGAGCCCATTCCTGAAGAAAAATGCTGATACATATTCGTAAATTTAAAGCTGTGTTTATCACCGGGTTTATAAGAAAATGTCATCGTGACATTCTGAAGATCCTGTTTTTGTTCAACTGTGGGTAATCGTGTAGGTTTTGAACCAAGTTCACCCGATACAAAGAAACTCAATTTATTGCCATCCATACCCAAAGGACCGCCTAAACTAAAAAGATAACGGGTTTTTGGCATAGCACGATAATCATAGACACCCAGGATATTCTCATCATTTGTGGTCCAGTAGCCGCTGGTATCCCCTGTTCCGGAATTAAAGTCGTACAAATAAATATCTTCACCCTGGATCGTATGGTTTCTCACCCAAATATTATAATTGGTTACCGCAGAGCTATCCGTAAGCGTTGCAACACCTAGCCATGTGTCAAGATCACCCCATTGTTGCCATTCGGGTTGATCCTTTGAATATAAATAATCACCCCAATGGTATTGCCCCGGTGGTCTGTATTCAAAGCGGAAACCTCCACTAAATTGTGAACCGCCTTCTTTTGTGACGACATTGACCAGACCGGATTGAGCATTCCCATACTCGGCATTGAAACCACCTGTAATAACTTCCATTTGTGCAATAGCAAGCGGGTTCATTTCCATTTTCCATGATGATTCGGATTTTTCAGTCATTCCTGAACCACCATAAGCGGTTGCGCCGGTATTTGATGTCATACTTTTCATTCCATTCACAGAATAAGAAACATCATAACCGCTACCACCACGGATCGAGATAGATCCATCTGCATTCATCGACACACCGGCTGTCAATTCCATAATATCACGGATACCATCAACCGGCATAGATGCAATATCTTTATCTTCAAAGTAGGTTGATGAAGTTGTTTTATTCGGCTCTACAATGGGTCTCTCAGCTGTAACAAGTACTTCTTCTCCCGCATAAGCCTCAACCTGCATTTCAACGTCCATACGAGTTGAACGGTTGATCTGAACCTGAACTTCTTCCATTGCAACAGTTGAATAACCTATATAAGAATATCGCAAGATGTAAGTACCTGGAGGTACATTTAGTATGACATAATTACCATCGGGATCTGAAGCAGCACCTATCGATAGATCTGTTAAAATGATGTTCGCACCCGGAAGGGCTTCTTTTGACGAAGCATCGACTACTCGTCCGGTTATTTTGCCCGTCTGTGCAAAAAGCAGAGATGTTATAAACATCAATGCAATAAAAACACCACTTATTCTTCGAAGGTTACCCACTACCTGTTCCAAAATCAATTAGTTTGTTCTTACAACTTACTAACTAATTTATTGTCTTTGGAAAGAGAATACAATATATTTGTTATATTTTTTTGGAGTACTAATGAGTGAACGTTTTAAGTCTGGACAAAGAGTTCTCTTTATCGGAGATAGCATCACCGATGCAGGTAGAACAAATCATCTTCCACCCTATGGCGGCGGATATATGTCGATGTTCCGGAATAAGATCATAGAAAATCATGCATCATTGGATGTTTCTTTTATCAATAAAGGTATTAGTGGAAATACCCTCGAGGGACTAGAATTACGCTGGAAAAGAGATGTTATCGATCTTAAACCCAACCATCTCTTTATTATGATCGGTATTAATGATGCAGCTGTTCAATTGGAATCTTCAAAGTCGAATGAGGATGCTTTAAATGAATTTGAAAATATCTTTATCAAACTCTTAAATTCATCCCGGGATATTGGAATACGCTCAATTTATTGCTTGTCTCCTTTTTATATCTCAACTGATACTGCTTCTCCCCTATTTATAATGGCCAAAAAACATATTGAGATCCAAAAGGATATATGCAAATCCCGATCTATACCCTTCATCAACATTCATGAAGTTTTTCAACAGGTTCTAAAGAAAACTGATGCTATATTTTGGTCAACAGACGGTGTTCATCCAAAAGAACAGGGACATATGTTGATAGCAGATACCCTATATAAGGAGCTTTTTGGTGAAGTTTAGCTTGTTTCTAGTCATTAGTGTCTTTGTGTTTAGCTTATCTTGACGTTGTTGAAATAGATGCTAAAAAGGCTCCGGTTCTTTTAAACACATAAAGCATTACCTTAAATAAGGAATATATCATGAGAAAATCATTTACCTCGATCTTAAACTTAATCTTGATCTTAAGTTTATTTCTTTTAATTACCGCTTGTCAGGAAGATCAGCTTCAACCGCATGATTGGCGGGGAGTCTGGATCACCAACGTTGACAGCAAAGTTATGGATAGTAAAGAATCAATTGATGAAGCCATGAAATTCCTGGCAGATAATGGATTCAATGTTGTGATGCCGGTGGTTTGGAACGATGCTTATACCCTGTATCCAAGTAAGATCATGAAAACTATGTTCGATCGTGAAATATCACCTCGATTTGCTAATCGAGACCCACTCAAAGAACTTGTTGAGGCTGCGCATGCCAACGGACTGCAGGTCATTGCCTGGTTTGAATATGGTTTTGCCTCATCGTATAAAAAAAATGGTGGGGTTTTACTTGAAAAGAAACCCGAATGGGCGGCCAAAGATCGCGACGGGAATCTCCTGACCAAGAATAATTTTGAATGGATGAATGCCTATCACCCCGATGTTCAGGATTTTATCTTGTCTTTGATCATGGAAGTTGTGGAAAACTATGATATTGACGGTATTCAGGGCGATGATCGCCTACCCGCCCAACCCATACATGGCGGGTATTCCGATTATACGGTAAAGTTATACAAATCTGAGCATGAAGGGAATATACCTCCTGATGATTATCGTGATAAGGAATGGCAACAATGGCGCGGAAACAAATTGAACGAATTTGCAAAAAAAGTCTACGATACAGTTAAAGCAGCAAAACCTTGTGTTTTGGTCACTTGGGCACCTTCCGTCTATCCATGGTGCTATGACGAGTATTTACAGGATTGGCCGGCATGGATCGAAGGCGGTTACGCAGATATCGTAATCCCTCAGGTCTATCGCTATGATATAGATGCTTATAAGAAAACTTTGGAAGGCTTGGCGAGAGATAAACTGAATTTGAAAAACACCGATACGCCCATTATACCAGCTGTTTTGTTGAATGTGGGTTCATATTTAATGCCTGAAGATATGCTGAAAGAAACCATTGAGATCAATCGGGAAGCCGGTTACAACGGCGAAGTGTTTTTCTTTTATGAAGGACTGCGTAAACTGGATAATAGAAATGCAAAGGTACTGACACCTCTCTACAAAGGAAGTAAATGAAAAAGATCATCCTCATCCTGTTCGTTTTACTTTTCAATTTTGGCTTATTCGCAGAAACGCCGGTTGAATTACGTGCTGCAAAGATCACCAATGTGGACAGCGATATCATGTTCTCGGATCGAAACATAGCCAAAGGGATGGCTTATCTTGATTCCATCAATATTAATACGGTTCTGGTCTGTGTCTGGAACAGTAATTCCGCAAATGGTGATTATACGCTTTATCCCAGTGATGTAATGATGAAGTATTTTGGTGAATCTGCCAATATTCATCCTTCATTCTCAGGTCGCGATCCCTTGCAAAATATTATCGTAGAAGCGCATGCGCGAGGGATTGAGATTATGCCCTGGTATGAAATGGGGTTTTCAACATCCTGGTCACATCAGGGTGGTCATATCCTGGCAACATATCCTGACTGGGCATGTAAGGAATCCGACGGATCGCTCGCTGTAAAAAATGGTTTCGACTGGATGAGTGCGATCAATCCCGATGTTCAGGGTTTTATTCGAAAGATCACTTTGGAAACCTGCAAATATTATGACATTGATGGTATAGAATACTCGGACCGTATTCCGGCCATGCCCATTGAAGGCGGTTACGAAGAAGCAACTGTCAATTTGTATAAAGCTGAGCATGATGGAGCCTCTCCCCCAACCAACCATCAAAACACGGCATGGATCAAGTGGCGTGCCGATAAATTGACCGAGTGGTATCGTGAAGTTGCAGATTCGATCAAAGCAATAGACAATAATTTGCATATATCATCAAGCCCTTCTGTCTATCCATGGTCTTACTATAATTATCTGCAAGATCCAAAAACATGGATGAATACCGGGATCTGTGATGATGTGATCCCGCAACTCTATCGCAAGACTTGGGCTGAGTATCAACCGACCTTTTTCTCCTCGATCGCCAACTATGATGATGATTCCAAAGTATTTGGCGGTGTATGTCTCTATCAACTTTATTCCGATTTTACCGGACAGGAATACCTGATGGACCCCGAATATATTATGAATTTCATGCGATTGAATCGCGATAATGGCGTTAACGGAGAAGCCTGGTTTTTCTATGAAGGTTTTCGGAAACAATTCCGCCACTTCTATACAGAATTTGATCAAAACAGCACCACAACAGTCGGAGATACACTGGCAAAAACCTTCTATCTGCAAGAGGCACAACTTCCCCATCGTATTGATATGAACTGGCGTCCAAAAACTGCTTTCATCCCCGAAAATGATTCCGTGAACGTCATAAAATCTGACGGCTGGGCCCGCCCCGCCAATCAGCATCTTTCACAAATGACTTATCGTGGTGACAATATTTACTATAGTGTTGGAAATGATACTATTGAATATTCCATGGATATATCAGAAGCCGGCTATTACAATATTTACATCTACAACGCAAAGTTCACCAACGCAACGCAGTTTGCACCTTATTGTGTCGGAAACGATACTTTCCTTGTAAATCAGAAAGATCCCGAATCATCCGGCTGGCGCAGATTGACCACAAAATATCTTGAAACAGGTGAACAAGTGATCGTAACATTACACTCCAATGCTTCTGATGCCAAACCGGTACTTGCCGATGATGTGATTGCATTGATAAACCGCAATGTATACCTTCAAAACAACCCTGAAAGCGCCATAGAGCCAGTTTTAGAGCCTAAAAGCTATACGTTGAATCAGAATTATCCCAACCCATTCAATCCGATGACAACGATCTCCTATGCAATTAATGAAGCTCGCCATGTTAATATTCAAGTTTTCGATATTACCGGCCGTTGGGTCACGACACTTCTTGACCAATACCTGGAAGCGGGAACGCACAGCGTAATATGGGACGCAAGTAAGCTAAGTTCAGGGATTTACGTTTATCGCTTACAAACCGGTGAATGGCATGAGACAAAGAAGATGGCATTGATCAAGTGATCCATTTGGAAATGTGCCAACTTTGTGCCAACAAATACGAGATATCATGCTGTAGATCTTGAAAAATACATTAAAACAGTTTCAGGATTAGCAATTGCTAATAAATATATTCTATGATTAACCTTAATCCACGAAGCTAATAAAAGTAGCATAATGTATCTCTCCGCACAAAAATAGCCCTTATTAAGGGCTTTTATTATAAGCATCATTTTATTTCAAAAATTATTTGATTAAAACATCAATCAAGATACCCATAATGATCAACATGACAGCAATCCCTAAACAAACGAACCATAATGCGTAATACGGACCTATTTTCCCTTTTTTAAGTTTGCTGATCTTCCTGTATTGCTTTAGATACTTCCCCATATGGATATGCATTAAAAAGAACCCCGGGGCTTTGTCACTGTATTTACTCAGGTTTTGATAGATCGCCAACGTTGGGATCAAATAGATCAAAAGGGCAATCGCAAAAATGAGGATAGATATATTGAGCATAATGTCTCGCTAATATTAATGACTATAATGCAATATAGTACATTTTTTAAATATTTCAATAAAATCATTTTTTTAACGGAGATACCTTTCCCCCATCTCATACGAACAAAATATTGTCCTCCGGGAATCCTTCAGTGTCTCTGCAAAATAATGATTTTTAATCAATTGTTAATAAACAAATTTTATGAAAATAAAATGTCAATTAGATATTTTCTTAATTTTAGACTACTCGCGCTGAAAGCAAGGGGGATATTTCGCTAATTTTATTACTTTGTGATACCACAAATTCCATAAAACATCCTATGAAAATCTATAGGTTTTCATACTTTCTTCTTTAGCCCTAAGGTAAGCCTCAAGAGTTCTATTGATTAAAAATAACTGTAAAATTAATTTTTTATTTATTGCTCCATTTTTTGCTATTTATACCGATAAAATGCCTTCAAATAAATAAGTTCATAAATAACAATAACTTAGAAAGGTTCATCCAGCCTATTCATTATCATGCATATTATTTCTTAAGTATTCCTTAAGTAAATATTAATGTTGATTATAGAACAATATATCTTATATTTTATAAATTAATTTAATTCCAAGGAGGAAAAAACCATGAGTAAAAATGATTTCAACTACCTGCAACGTAAAGCAGAAATACTAAAGGCCATCGCACATCCGATTCGTTTAGCTATCTTACGCGGATTGATCAAAAATGGCCCAACCAATGTAAATAATCTAGAAACATGCATTGAAGTACCGACGGCTACCGTCTCACAGCATCTGACAAAGATCCGTTACGCAGGAATCGTTTCAAAGAAACGCAAGGGAACTTATATCTATTACGATATCGTTGATGAAGATCAAGTAATTGATATGATCAATTCATTCTTAAGTGAAAAATAGTAGCTCATAAAAGAGTTATCATTATTTCCGTAAGATGATTTTTTGACTTGACCAACAATGATAGTTAGCCACTTTTAGGCTAAAAGAAGAGGGGATTTTTTTACCCCTTTCTTCATTATATTAATAATTTATTTGGATTTAATCGTAAGGATTATCGGCTTCATCTTCGTCGCGATCTATACGTCTGGCTTCCATCCAGGTCAGGATAAATCCGAAAATAAACCCATTAATAATGGCACTTTCCCAACTCAACCCACAGGCGCCATGTACAATTCGACCATAAAGAGCTGTTACGACAGCTGTAACCAGGAAGGTGATCAGGAATACCATCCCGAAATACAATATCATTTTACCTATTCTCATAATTTTTCCCATTCGTATTATACAATATCATACGATGTTTAGCATAAATTTGAAAGAATATTTTGTTGTGTCTATTCTTCATCCGGAGCAAGATCAATTTTGAACCAAATGGAAAGCTGCGACATCATGCTTCCCCTATCAATACTCCCGCTTTGCTGCATATCACTATCCTGCATTCCGCCACCGGAGCGACCACCGCCTTGCATCCCACCGCTCGGATGTCCGCTGCCATCCATTTGCGGCATCTTCATCTCACCGCTCATTAATCCAAGTGAAAGTTTGGAGATATCCGATAAGCCGTTTTCAGAAATTCGGTCGAAAGGAATTCTTAAATAATAGACTAAAACGTTGGGACCTTCAGAAGATAGTTCAACTTGAAAATCTGTTTTTGAAGAAAATACCGGCATTTTTTCGGCCAGTTCGTGATCCGAGAACACAGCTTCCATCGAAACTCTGTCCAAAAAGCTATCTACATTAAATTCCTCTTTTGAACCACCGGCCATTCCTCCGGATTTATTTCTCACTTGAGAAGGGTCAAATTTAGCGATCAAGGGGTAATTGAAAAAGATTTTCTTGCTCCTGCCTCCTTTGGGATCCATATAAACGTAAAGACCGTGCATCATGATCTTTCGAATAGCCGTTTTGTCATCGGTTTTCAATTTAAGATAAAGATATTTATTATCATGCTGTACACCATAGGCAATATTGCTCTCCACATCAAAATAATAACGTCCGGCATAGGGATCTTCGCCTGCGGGTTGACTTTCGATGATGGGTAGACTTGCACACCCACCTAAGATCAAGGTTAAAAACAAAATTAAGATTAACAAAAAATAAGAAATGGTATTACGTTTCATAAATTCTCCAATTATATTATTTATTCCATTTAGTAGACACAAATAATGTATAATAGTTAACCTGTTTTTATAGGTTTTTATTTATTTTTATTCTAAGTTCCTCCTAAATTGGTACATAATAATTAATGAGGTCAAATTGCGCCGAAACATATCCCTATTCTTGCTCCTGATCCCAGTCATATTTCTTTTTGCGCTGGAACCTCCTTTTCATAAGGGTGTGAATTTAACAGATTGGATATGGTCCAAACAAGGTGCTGAAAATATCCCGTTTTATAAATTTGATAAACGTGACATTGATGGTATTAAATCCCTTGGATGTGATGTTATAAGATTACCTCTTAGTCTGCTCTTCTTCGCAGATACGACTTCTGCTCATATTTTAGATCCACTTTTCTTTTATTTCCTTGATCAAGCTGTAGATTGGTCCGAAGAATCTAACATGCATTTGATCCTGGATAACCATACTCAAAAGTCAGGCTCCTCCTACATACCGGCTATGGACGAATTGATCCCGCTCTGGACACAAATTGCCGAACATTATAAAGAGCGATCAGGTCTGCTTATCTATGAACTAATGAACGAGCCGCATAATATTACTGATGAAACATGGTTCTCAATTCAGGATTCTTTGATAAAAACCATTAGAACTATTGATAGTACTCGAACCATTATAGCGACTCCTATTTGGAACAGCACCTTGAATTTTACCCGATTTGTGCCACATCCTGATACTAATATCATATATTCATTCCATTTTTATGAACCTTTTATTTTCACTCACCAAGGCGCCAGTTGGACTAATCCTTCCTGTGTATCACTTGGTGGCATTCCCTTTCCCGGTACGAATGGCGGTATTCCCGATTGTCCTGAAGATCTTGTCGGTACCTGGGTGGAAAATAGACTGAACAATTATCATATTGATGGCACTGATTCGGCTATGTACACATATATTGATAGGACAATTGCATTTTCAGATAGTTTTAATGTCCCGATCTTTTGTGGTGAATTTGGAGTTTATAATCCACTTGCTCCTGTTTCTGACCGCGCTCATTGGTATGATGTAACAACCAGTTATTTTGAGGAACATCATATTTCATGGACTATATGGGGATATCAGGGAGGATATGGTATCTTTAAAAAAGGGACACCTGGTATATTCCATCGTGATATCGATCCTGAAATGATTGAAGCTCTTCGTCTGATCATGCCTGCTCAGGACACGATTGAAGTTTATCCGGATACAACAGGATTTACAATTTACGGAGATCAACCCGGATGGCATATTGCCCCCAGCATTTGGACAGACAAAGCTCGTTACGATCTATACTACAGAGAAGAACCTGCCCAAGGAAAACATTGCATCCTTTTGAAAGATCCATTGGAATATAATAATATTGGATTTTCTTTTACTTCTTTTAGGGATATATCAGATCTTGTAAAGCAGGATGCTAATTTGAATTTTAAGATCAAAGGTAATCGTGTAGGGACCGAGATCCGAATTCGATTTACGGATACCGATACGGACGACCCTGAGGATCATCCCTGGAAAAAGGAATATATTTTACAAGAAAACAATGTTACATGGGATGATCAATGGCACGATATAAGCATCCCTTTGAATAGTTTTTGGGAATCTGGTGCTACAGAAGATGGTGTAAAATACGAACAGGAGGGCAAATTTGATTGGTCTGCTGTGAAACGTTTTGACCTCTCGGTCGGATCACAAAAACTCGTGGGAGCTCATATTCTTTTTGATAATATTCACATAATGATACCCGGAGAAGAAACAGCAACCTCTCTTATTGAAGTAGCTACAAGTTTCATTTTAAATGGAATTTATCCCAATCCTTTTAATGCCACAAATACAATAAAATTCACATTAATAAATAGTGAAATAATTAAAATTTCTGTCCATGATATTCAGGGTAAATATATTTCAACGATCACATATACACGATATTTTCCCGGAGAGCATCAAGTCCGCTGGAATGCTGCTTCCCTATCATCGGGGATATATATTCTTCGAATGCAGGCCGGAAAAAATGTTATCTACAGAAAATCCTTATTAATAAAATAGAGATGGGGAAAGCCCATCTCACCATAAACATAATATTTAAACAGTAATTATTTTCTGCGTTTTACGTAATGTTCTGAATCTCCCCACTCCCCATAAGCTACATCATTGGATACCGAAGCAATGCGTTGTTCAACACAGCGTTTGCAATCTTCAGGACTTTCATCAGTACAAGGTTTATCTTCATATAATTTGTAATCACCACGTACCAAACAAGGCGTAATATTAGGCATAAATACATTGGCACCGGCCGCAATGGCCTGCTCCCTGCCCTGAGGATGAATAGATTGCATTGCCGTAGAGGCTGCAATATTGATATCTTTCATCATAATGCGCAGAAGTGCGATCATCTT
>CAYNBL010000002.1:46448-60862 GCA_964395205.1 uncultured bacterium
AGGTATCTATCAGCACCTGCTTTAAACCATTCTTTGTAAATTTCTAAATCTTGTTCACCACAAGAAAGTGTCACTCGCAATTTGCCATCCGACATATCTTTTATCTGTTCAAGCAAACGCGTTATACGGGTCGTGAATTTCTTGCTTTCCAATTCACCCGATTGCATAACAATAGAGCCATAGTTTTGTTTGTAGGCATAGTAAGCAGCATTTAGAATTTCTTCATCTGTAAGATTATATCTCTTAACCTTGGAATTGGATCGTCTGATTCCACAGTAATAACAATCTTTACCACAAATATTCGAAAATTCGATCAAGCCGCGTAAATAGACTTTATTTTGAACAAAATGCTCTTTTATTTTAGCAGCATATTCAAAGAGCTCCTGACGATCCTGCCCTTGGGTCTTAAGAAGCGCGACAATGTCTTGTTGAGTAAGTTTTGATTTATCTAATATATTTTTGATCATAAAAAGCCTTAATTTTATCGGACATAATACAATTATTTCGTCATTTTACCAAAATAAATCAAGCGAATATACTGTGTAGCAAGTAATCTTTTAATTTATCTTCTTGTTAGTTTACTATTATAATTGCGGAAAATATTCAAGCAAAAACATGGCCTAAACAATATAGTGAATATTTTTCTATCAACTGTTTATTTATTAAAAATATAAGCCCTTTTTTCAGTAATATAGTTTGCTATCATTATATCCTTACTATACATTTTAAGTTATTTTGAAAGTTCTCTTAATCTCCAATCATTAATAGGAAAAATAAATGATCTATAATAACATACTTCAAACAATTGGTCAAACACCACTTGTAAGGATTAATAAGCTTAATCCAAATCCAAATGTTAATCTATATGCCAAATTAGAGGGATTCAATCCTACCGGTAGTATTAAAGATAGAATAGCTCTAAGAATGATCCAACAAGCAGAAGCAGAAGGATGCATAAAACCTAATCAAATTATTCTTGAGGCAACATCAGGGAATACGGGTATTGCCCTAGCGATGATCGGAGCTGTTAAGGGTTATCCCGTTACGATCGTTATGAGCGAAACTGTATCTATTGAACGTAGACGTATTATAACGGCATTTGGTGCAAACATTATTTTAACGAACGCAAATGAAGGGACTGATGGTGCCATAAGGCGGGTACGTAAAATGGTAGAAGCAGAACCTAATAAATACTTCCATCCAGATCAGTTTTCTAATGAATACAATAAATTAGTCCATTATAAAGTAACTGCCGAAGAAATATGGCAGCAGACCGGCGGTATGATCACTCACTTGGTTTCCAGTATTGGTACATCAGGAACTATAATGGGACTAAGTAAAGCTCTTAAAGAAAATAATCCAAAAATTAATATTATTTGTGCTCATCCTGTAAAAGGTCATTATATCCAAGGCTTGAAAAATATGGACGAGGCAATTGTCCCCCAAATTTATAAGCCTAAAAAAATTGATCTCCAAATTGATGTAGAAAGTGAAATTGCTTTTGACATGACACGACGAATCGTTAAAGAAGAGGGTATTTTTGTGGGTATGAGCTCTGGTGCAGCAATGTTTGCAGCCTTAGAGGCAATTAAAGATATTGAAAAAGGATGTATGGTGGTTATTTTTCCGGATAGAGGAGAAAAATATTTAAGTACCAAATTATTTCAAAATTAAACCATTTATTTATCGAGGAATTAATGACAAAATCAACATGGACAATCAACAATATACCAAGCCTAAATGGAAAAACCATTATTGTAACCGGTGCAAATAGTGGAATTGGTTATGAAGCTACCAAAGAATTTTCACGCAAGGGTGCTACAGTTATTATGGCCTGTAGAAATATGGAAAAAGCAGCAAAAGCCCTTAGCGAAATCAAAAATGAGATCCCGAACGCAGTGGCTGAGATCATGGAGTTGGATGTCTCCAGTCTGAAGTCAGTTCAACTCTTTGCTCAAGATTTTAAAGCAAAATACAATAAATTAGATATCCTTTTAAACAACGCAGGGATCATGATGCTCCCTTACGGTAAAACCGTCGATGCTTATGAATTACAATTTGCGACAAACCATTTGGGACATTTTGCTCTTACCGGTAAACTGATCGATCTTCTGATCTCAACACCCGGATCCCGAGTTGTAAATGTTAGCAGCATGGCTCATATGATGGGTAATATGAACTTTAATGATATGATGTTTGAAAATGGAAAGGGCTATACGCCAAGCAAGGCTTATGGACGTTCAAAATTATCAAATCTCTTATTTACCTATGAGCTTCAACGACGTTTTGAAGCAATGAATGCCGATACAATTGCTGTTGCGGCTCACCCCGGTGTATCTTTAACTAATCTTGGTCGTCATATTGGTGATAAAGGATTCTTCTCTTTAATGTTTAAAAACATGTCTCAGACACCCGATATGGGTGCTTTACCTTCGATCAGGGCTTGTGTTGATCCGGATGTTCGCGGTGGACAATATTACGGGCCGGGTAATTTTATGAACATGACCGGCTACCCTGTTCTTGTAAGATCAAATAGTAGATCTCATAATAAAAAAGATGCTAGTAAACTATGGGAGCTTTCGGAAAAGCTCACCGGAGTAAGTTATTTATCGAAATAATTGATTGATTTTGTTAGAGGATATTTCTATCGGGTATGTCAATTCAATGTTTTTAACATGATCAATTGTCCCGCAAATTTTTCTTTTATTTGAGCAATCTCAGTAAGTATCCCCACGACCTCGAACCCCCATTATTCCAAAAGCTTTTGGCTTCGAGTATTGATATCCAGTAAAATTGCCAGTAAATGGGTAAAATTTTTGCTTCTAGCCATAATAATTGCTTGATCCAAGATCATATCACCCAATCCCCTACCTCGTGCATTTTCAGAGAGATAAAAAGACAATTCTGCTACACCGACTAAAGCGGCTCTCCCCGATCTCTAGGGTGAAAAATAAAAAAGTAGCCTATCATTTCATCAGATATTATTTACACAATTGTGTAAATTCCACATAATATTTTAGTAATTGACAGTTAGAATCTATATGAGATCGAGAATAAAGCCAATGTACTTATGTTAAAATTCCAATAATACCTATACTCCGTTTCATAGATATCATTTTCGTCAGAAGCCGTATAATTTTTTTCATAATCATATCGGGAATAAGAATAACATAATTTGGGAAGGAATTCTACTCCAAATACTATACGATCTTTAAGAATATAATTAAATCCCAGAACCAATTGCAAGCCGGGTGACCAAGTTTTGCTTTTACGGTAATATGTATAAGTTGTATCATAATCACGACTATCAATGAATGATGAATATGCGAATGTAAAATCCGCACCATAACGGAATTCAAAATTCTTATCTATTTCTTTTCTGATCTCCCTGCCAACGGCAAAGGCCAAACTGGCACCCAGATCATAATCACTAACTGACAAGGTGTCATTTCCCAAAATCATGGTTCCATTTTCTTCTATAGTATACTCACTCAAGCTAAGCGAACTTATCCTAATAAGGGATTGTTCATTTCCAAATTTCACAGTAAAATTGTATGTATTATACAAGGGTCTTGTTGTTGTCAAACCAATTTCAGTGATCTTCTTCGGTTCTTCAGCGAATAAGTTCATCGCAAATACAATGACAAGTAGAAAAAGCAGGGATTTTTTCATTGTTTTCTCCATTCATTAATTATTATAGCAAACAATATCAAACGAATATCTAATCTAATTACTTATTTTTCAAATATTTATTACTCATTATAGCCATTATCTATTAACATTATACTGTATATAACAATTTTTCTAATAATTTACAATTATTATTCCTTAAAAATTGTGTTGGCGATTTTTTATTCAGGTTTTTAAAACGGCAATTCATTACCAATATAACACCGAATACCTGCTTGCTCAAATATTGCTTTAGCAGATAATAAATCATCTTGACGGGGTCTCGGGAATTCACTCGCTTTATATGCTATACCTAGATGCTGATATTTCTCTCTTCCGTAGTGATGTAAAGGTAATATATTCAGTACCTTCCACTTCGTATCCAAGATAAGTGAAGCAAGCTCACTAAGATTCTCTTTGGAATTATTATAACCGGGAATAAGCGGCAAACGGAATACCAGTTCGCCTTTATAATTTTCATTTAATTTCCGAAGGTTAGAGATGATATGCTCATTTCCTGTTCCGGTCCCCATTAGATGCTGTTCCGGATTACTATGTTTAAGATCAAAAAATATGAGATCAAGATAATCAATAACCTGCTTAAAATGTTCCCAGGGCACATTTGCACACGTTTCAATGGCGGTATGGATGTAAGACTTATAACATATATCCAAGAAAGAACGGACGAAATCCAATTGCAATAGAGGTTCTCCCCCGGTCAATGTAATGCCTCCGTTTTCTCCCCAATATTGCCTGTCTCTTTGTATGATCCTGTATAGTTCATCGACAGAAATACTGCGACCGCTTAATTTTAAGGCATCCGTATAGCAAGTATCAATACAGTCATGTGTTATACAATTTTTACAAATATTCCTATCTATGAGAAGTTTCTCATCTATGAGTTGTATTGCTTTATGTAGGCATGCATTGATGCAATTTCCACACAGGATACATTTTGAAATGTAATATAGAGGAAGATTTGACGCGCTGATACCTTCCGGATTGGAGCACCAGAAACAATTGAGAGAACATCCTTTCATAAAGATCAGGGTTCTTGCACCGGGACCGTCATGAACGGAAAAACCTTGAATATCAAAGATATTACCTAAGATAGGACCCTTCATTTCCATGCAAAATCTTTACAGGTTAGGGCTTTCATATCAGGATAAGCTGTCACTTCATCCATGCATAAACCTAATTCTTCGTTCTGCATGGAGAAATGAGTGCAATATTTACATTTCGGCGCTTTTTCAAATTCGGAGCAAGCAGGGTCATCAGCAATAATTGATTCTTTTGTTCTTTTGCACATGCCTTTGAACACATCTGTTGCTAAATAATAAATGCAGTCTATATGTTTCATTGATATTTCTTTCGGTTTACTGGTTATAATTTATATTTCAGCGTATTCGGTGCGCGTTATAACTTCATCTTGTATCTGTTTACCCAATTCTACCCAATATTGCGTAAATCCGGCAACGCGTACCATCAGTCCCCTGTATTTATCGGGATGCATTTGGGCATCTTTCAGCATGCGTGAATCAACGACATTGAATTGAACATGAAATCCGCCCTTTCGCAAGTAAGCCCTGATCATATCCAAGAATTTACGTGCGCCTGTTCGACCTTCGATAACTGAAGGGTGGATCTTTAAATTTAATTGTGAGTTTTGCGATAATGCATGATTATAGCAAGTTGCTGAAGAGAACAGAGCATAAAGACCGTTTTTATCTGTTCCGGGATATGCCGATACCGAGCCATCCGCGAATGTGGTCCCGCTAAGCCTTCCATCCGGTGTTGCCAAGGTTACGGCCCCCATCGGTCCGTGGGTTGATACGGATATTTGGCATGGATACAAAGGTTCGTTATATAATGAAAAATAATTCTCACACATAGTCGTAAAATAATCTTGCCATGTTTTGAAAATATCATCGACATATTTATCGTCATTACCGAATTTCGGTGCATCCAGACATTGTTTATGGGTTTTAAGCCATTTGTTATTTGAGGATCTTGTTTCATGACCAAAATTTTCAACAATAGCTTCCTTCATTATATCCAGGGTGAAATTCTTATCTTCAAATACATTCTTTTTAAGTGAGGCGAGAGAGTTAACTAGATTTACACCACCACAAACTTCAACATTGAAGGTACGGTTATAGCGACTCCCTTTATGACTGATATCCTTCCCTGTTTCCAGACAATCCGGTTTTAGCATACTATTGATAATTGAGGGTGATATTTTGCCCCATATATCATGTTGAATATTATTGCATAAAGTCAATACTTTTACAGTTAAATCAAAGTAAGCCTTAAATGCTTTCCAAATTTCATTATATGAGTTCAATTTAAGGTCGTGAGGAGGATAAACACGCAGACCCGTCCTTTTGTCCAGACCATTGAATAAAACAGCCTCAAGGACCTTGGGCAATGAAATAAAGTGTACGCCCACACTGGTTGCCGGTGCCGATCCTCCGGGTATGTGATGCACAACTCCATTTACTTCAAGCGGCATCCAACTCCCGGCCGATGTTTCAAGACAACCGCCAATTGACCATGCCCGGACTTCTTCGATATCCATTCCCTCTTTTTTGAAATTATTCAAGAGAAAGTCCATAGCGACCCTATTATTTACCCATGCGGGATAACCGGTTCCGATCTTTGTACATTCAATACCTTTTAATAAAAATTCTTCCGGTAGTTTTTCATCATATAACAAACTGACGGTCGGTTGCGGTGTTGCACAGGTCATTGCCGATTCAAGCATGAGCATCTCAAGTTCATTCGCCGCACTCTCCCCTTCTTTCGTCAATCCGCCGATACAAAGGTTATTAAAGGTATTTCCGCTTAATACACCGCCCACAACCCCCATGGATGCAAAACAATCCAATTCCGTAAATTTCATGCGCATGCATTCAAGTAGTTCAAGCGTTTTCTCATTTGTCAGTAGACCCTTATCCATATCATGTTTCCAATAAGGATATAGAACTTGACCCAAACGACCCGGTGAAAGACCGGAGATGGCATCTTCATTCAATACGGCAATATGAAAGATCCATACCAATTGTAATGCATCATGAAAGCTTCGTGGCGAATGATCGCTCAGCCATTCCAAACGTTCCGCGATCTCTAAATATTCCGATTTTTGCTTGGTATCTTTTTCCAGAGAAGCCATCAATTTTGCTTCTTCCGCATAGTTCAATATCCAGCTTTGCAGTCCTTCTAGAATGGTATTCACAGCTGTATAAAAATATATCCTGTCCATTTCCGGATAGCCGGCGGTCTCCTTGATCTTTTCTTTGCAAATGTCCATTATTCCCTTAATGCCATATTGCAAGGGATAGTAATAATTCATGACTTCCCTGCCCTGCGGCAATGTATATCCAGAATCGAACATACAAATTACGGCACGCATGATCTCTTCTTTCTCTTTGTATCCCGGAACAAGCTGTTCGTATTTATGTCCGACATCATCGACGGATTTATTGAACCATTTTTTAGCAATATGAATAAGAATGGGCATTTCTTCTTTTCTCAATCCGAATTTCCCGGCAAGAGATAAGACATTCCCCACACTTTTTGTCACATTACCTCCACCCTGGCCCATTGTCGTGGCTTCATCAGCAGAGACTTTTCCGGCTTTCTTCGCTTCTTTATACATTTCCTCTTCCTTGGCCATAAAAAAGGCTTCCGATAGCCAGGGCATAGGATATGAACCACGAAGATGTGCGGTTTTTCCCATGACCAATAATTCCCCGGGGAAGATCGCAGGTGAAAGATGTTCAAATCCTGATTTTAATGCTTCTGCACGTCTAACGATAGGGATTTCACCTTCTAAAGCATCCCATTTTCGGCTATACCAGTAAGGAAATTCGACCGATGCTGATGATTTCGTTTCAAAATATAATTTTCTGATACGTTCAACTCTGGGAGATGGAGATTTTTTTACCTCTCTCGATTGTGGCTTACCTTCGGGTACAGCACCGTAATAATTGTAGCTTGTTTCATTGGCTGATGTCTTCTCAATATCCATTTTGATCACTTTTTTTTTGAAATTACAATGGTAACATTTTTTTCAAGTGTCATAATTTTACACTTGAAAAAAGCAGTATAACCATTTAATTAATAAATTTTGTTTACTCACTACTGTGCCTGATAAGATATTTCTTTAGTTATTTTTACTATGTATTAAGATTACAATATATTTTATAATTTGACAAGTGGAAATTCACCACGATCTTGAACGGATTTTAAGTATTTATCTATTTAATAAAAGATCAGAATAGGAATTGGCAATAAGGTCTTCTTCACTCACTCCAAATCGCTTTAAGTAACTTTCACACTGATCTTGCAAGCGCTCTTTTCCGATAGAACCATCTTCATCAATCGCTTCGATCTCAATAAATTCACCCAATCCGGCAACGGTATCGATGTGAAATTTGATATTGTCGATAAAATAGATCTCGCGTTTCTTTTCCACCACGACCAATACACCCAAAGCTTTCATCAGAATGCCCTTTAGATTGGAATCGGGATTAGATCTGTAGAGAAGCACATTCGATTGTTTCGGGCCTTCTTGATCGGGTCGGTCATAATGGATGAGATTATTCTCAATATTCCCTTCACGCAGCTTTAAACGACCGTGAGGCACTCGAAAATAGGTATCCGTCTGGTGATCCAGACCTTTGAAGTCCGCTCCCTCCCTTTTCAGGATATCGCGGATCGTATCTTGCTCGCTGCAGCGCGCTTTTATTTCGATGATGCTGATAGGCATAAGAGCTCCTTGGTAATTTGGATACGGTTTAATATATGAATTATTTTTTGTAATTGGTGGGATTATTGAGAATGTAGGTTTGGAAAAATTCAAGCTCATCAAAATTCCATAATATTTTATCATTAAAACGAGTTTGCCATGCGAAATCAATATTTATTTTGTGTGCCATTTTGGATACAATTGCCTTATAAGAGCCCACAATTGACGATAAATTTTGTTTCCCGGGATTTCTATATCGATAGTGACCGATATCTGATAAAGACCTTTTTAAATGATTGTTTGTAGAGACAAGGCAATGCCTTGTCTCTACATCATCTTTTTTATTAATTGTTATTATCCCATGAATATGATCCGGCATTACAACAAACCCATCCAATTTTACAAAATTAAAATGATTCGGAATTTCCTGCCAATACCTTTCTGCTAAAACACCAATATTGGATAATATCATTTTATTGTTTACGATTTTACCAAAATACGGTCTATTGAATTTTGTTTTTACTGTCACAAAATACCATCCATTCCATCCATAATCCCAATTTTGCAATCGGGAGGATTCAATGCGATATATGTTTAAATATTTTTTAGACATTTTATCTCATTTTATTACAATTTTATTGATAGAGACAAGGCAATGCCTTGTCTCTATGACATCAATTTTATATCATTAATAAATTATTTCCCACACCTAATTTTTCTTTGTGCCCCACATCACAAAATTACCCCCCATAACACAACAGGCTCCTATTGGAGCCTGTTGTTTATATCATTTAATTGATACTTATGAGTGCGCTTCTTCTCTTTCTTTCTGATGTTCAGCTACGACCTTGTCCTGAATTTCTTTCGGAACATATTCGTAATGTGAGAATTTCCGGCGATACTGACCGCGACCCTGTGAAATTGAACGCAAGATGTTGGCATATTTATATAAGTTCGCCAAAGGAACAGACGCTTTAATGATCTGGTTGTGACCATCGGAATCCATACCGAGGACTTTTCCACGACGGGAAGAAATATCGCCCATCACATCACCCATATAATCTTCTGGGATCTTGACTTCGATCTCATAAATGGGTTCAAGCAAGATAGGATCAGCCGCAGTAAAAGCTTCACGGAATGCCCCGCGTCCGGC
This sequence comes from uncultured bacterium, assembly GCA_964395205.1. GTDB lineage: Bacteria > Fidelibacterota > Fidelibacteria > Fidelibacterales > Fidelibacteraceae > M50B103. Next base: position 56,021 of record CAYNBL010000002.1, read on the forward strand.
GATCTGGAATGCGATATCTTTAGAATCGACGGGATGTTGTTTACCATCATAAAAAGCAACTAAAATGTCAATAACTTTAGAGCTGGTAAGAGGACCTTCAATCGTTGCCTGATTTACACCTTTTTCCACTGATGGGACAAAGGAACGATCCACATTCATACCGACCAATTCACTCTTAAATTCGATACCCTCGCCACGCGGTTTTGGTTCGATCCGAAGATAAACTTCACCAAACTGACCGGCACCACCGGACTGTTTCTTATGGCGATAATGACCTTGAGCCGTTTTGCGAACAGTTTCGCGATACGGGATCTTCGGTTCGATCTGAAGGATCTCAATATGATAACGATCTTCGATCTTCTTCAAACATACTTCAAGATGAGTTTCACCCTGACCGGAAACGATAGTTTGTTTCAATTCGGAATCAACTTGATAATAGAAACTGGGATCTTCAGCTCTTACCTGTGTAAGACCCACTCCGATCTTTTCATCATCACCTTTCGCAGAAGCTTCAACTGCTACACGAATAATGGGATCGGGAAATTTGATCGCATCATATTCTACCATTGATTTCGAATCACAAAGTGTGTTACAAGTATGTGTATCTTTTAATTTAACCGCTGTACCGATATCACCGGCCTGCAATTCATCAAGTTCAACACGATTTTTACCGTTCATGGTAAATACAGACCCAAAACGTTCAGTAACATTGGTTTGAACATTTTTCAGATCCTGCCCCGGTCTTAATGTACCGGTCATAACTTTAAAATAGGACATTTCACCAATATGTTGTTCATAAACGCTTTTATAAATGAAAAGACTGGTTGGTTCTGAAGCATCGACATTGCGCACAATTTCTTCAGTTGTATCGGCTTTTTTAGCTTTTACTTCAGATGCAGGCGCAGGTGCAAGATCAGCCAGAATTTCAGCCAAACGAGTTACACCAATATTTTTAGTGGAAGAAATACAAACCAGAGGATACAAAGTATTGGAAGCTATACCGCTTTTTAATCCTTTATTGATCTCTTCTATGTTCAATTCACCTTCTTCAAAATATTTTTCAAGCAAAGCATCATCAGATTCGGCTACAAGTTCAACAAGTTTTTCATAAAGCTCATCAACACGAGCCTGATATTCTGCGGGAATATCTTCTTCAGTGTAATTGCCTATATCATCAAAATTTAGTACTTTCTTTTTCAATATGTCTACAAGTGAATGTAATGCCGGACCTTCATTGATTGGAAATTGAATGGGAAAAACATGGTCGCCAAAGCGATTTTGCAGTGTTGCGACAATTTCGTCAAAATGTGTATGGTCTTTATCCAGCATTGTAACTGCAAAGAAAGGTGATACATTGTTCTTTTCAAGTGCATCCCATGCAAGTTCAGTACCAACTTCAATACCATTTGATGTAGCATCTACAGTAAGTACTGCAGAATCAACAACATAACTGACAGCAGTTAATTCACCGGCAAAATCTATATATCCCGGCGTATCCAATAAATTCAGTTTAATACCTTTTTGATCTACATGCATTAAAGATGCACGAAGTGATATCTGACGATCGATCTCTTCCTGAGAATAATCTGAAGTGGTAGTACCTTCCTGGACGGATCCAAGTCGGTTAATCGTCCCCGCATTCAGCAGGAAGGCGTCTACCAAAAGGGTTTTGCCTGTTGCCGAATGACCAACCAACGCGATATTGCGAATATCTTTGGTCAAAGTTGCCATTATATTTCCTCCATAATGGGTTTTAATTTTATTTTAAAGCTTGTCTAACAACTTTCCCTGTAGGAGATTTTGGAAAGTGATTAACATATATAAATTTCTCCGGTATCTGATACCGGGGTAATTTTTTCTCTAAGAATGCAATAAGTTCTTCATCCGTTGGGCGTTTGCCTTCCGCTTGAATAATATAGGCCTGAATGCTTTCGGAATAGCTATCCTTCGGAGCGCCCTTAACAACCACATCCTGGATCATGGGATGTTTCATTAATGCTATTTCCACCTGTTCGGGATAGACATCAAATCCTCGTACATTGATCACATAAGCTTTACGATCCACAAAATAGAGATAACCATCCATATCAAGACGACCAAGATCTTCCGTATGGTACCAACCTTTATAAAATTGATCGCTTAGTAACTTATGCAGATCTTCGGTTAAAATACTTGAAACCACAGAAATCTCGCCAATAACTTCTTCTGTAAGCATCTCTTCGCCTCTTTTCAGTGCGATAGAAACATTACTTAATGTCGTTCCGATTGAGGTTGGTTTATCCGTATTCGTATTTACAGTTAGAATAGGACCTGCTTCCACCATCCCGTAGATCTTAAAAACAGGTATTTTATAAATATTCATAAAAGTTTCATGAATTTCTTTTTTTAATCTTCCACCGCCGGTAATGGCATATTGCAATGAACCCGGCAGGAATGTTTTATCATTTTTTTTAATCAGGTAAGAAAAATATGAAGGCTCAACTACCATATAATTGGGTTGTGCCAGTTCTAAAGTTTTTTTGAGTTCATCTTCATCATCGGTATTACATATTGCTATGGAAGCACCCGCATTTACTACAGCATTGATGACAGCAATATATCCAATAAAATGCGTCAGCGGGAATTGTGAGAACAGCACATCTTTTGGTTTTAGCATGACGGCTGACAAATAATCATTGGTATTTCTGCAAATCTGATAATTAGAGTATTTGGCATATTTTGCCGGTCCGGTTGCCGCACCACTGTAAAACATGACGTTTGTATCATTATCTTCCGGATTATATGGGCCTCCAAACAATGGTTTATCCTTATACTCCATAAAATCAATACTTTTTTCATTCTTACATTCACCCAAACCAATAAAAACATCCAAAGAAGTAAGAATATTTGTCGCATTCAGAACATCTTCCTCATTGTCCGCATGGTAGATTACAGATACTGCAGAACTGTTATCGATAATATATCGTAAAGCAAGAGATTTGTAATGTATATTGACAGGGATCATCATGGCTTCTAAACGGGAAAGGGCCAACCACGTATAGATCATTTCGGGGATATTCGGAAGCATAACAACAACTCGGGAATCTTTTGTAATCCCCTGCTGATGAAAATGATTGGCAAGTTTTAAAGAAGATTCAAAAACTTCTTTATAAGTCAAAGATTTTACGCCTGAATAAATAAAAACATCTTCCGGCGTTTTTTGGACTTGCTTAAAAAATGTCGAATAATTTGATACGATACGATCTACTCCTAAAAACAATTTTTACAATAGCCGGATAATGTAAAGAGATTATCATTCGTAGTCAAGATTTTGATATGAAAATTCATGTTTTTATTATAGTTTTTCAAATGGAAAACGGGTACAAAAAATCAATAATTTTAATGGCAATCTCATCATTGTCATTTGCTTTAATGTCCCTTATGGTTCGTCTGGCCGGTGATCTCCCTCTGCTTGAAAAAGTCCTCTTCAGAAATCTCATCTCATTGATCATTGCGATCGTTATTATTGCTAAAAATGGTGAATCCTTTTGGGGAAAGCCCGAAAATCGCAAATACTTGATATTAAGAGGTTTGGGTGGCTTAGGTGGTGTGATAATGTACTTCTATTGCATCTCCAATATGAATCTGAGTGACGGCACTATGTTGAATAAATTGTCACCTTTTTTTGTTATCATTTTTGCCGCATTATTTCTTAAAGAAAAGCTTAATCGTCATCAGATCATTGGAATTATTGTTGCTTTTTTAGCGTCTCTGCTTATTATAAAACCACAATTTGACATCGTTGTTTTGCCGGCGGTGCTTGGATTGGGCTCCGCTGTCTTTGCCGGATTCGCTTATGCCATTATTCGCCATTTAAATGTTCGAGGTGAAACTCCCGGTACGATCGTCTTTTATTTCTCATTGATTTCTCTTGTTATCACATTACCCGGAGCTATCGCAAGTTTCGTCATGCCTACTCCGATCCAATGGTTTTATCTGCTCGGAATCGGAGTATTTGCGGGCATTGGCCAAATGCTTATGACAGAGGCCTATCGATATTCTCGGGCATCGGATATTGCACCTTATAAATACTTACATGTTCTTTTTACAGCTCTTATCGGTATCTTCTTTCTCGGTGAGATATTAGATCCCTTAAGCTTACTCGGAAGTGCTATTATTATTGGGGTGTTTATTTATTTGTATAAGAAGCGGTGTGTGTAAGAAAGAGGTCGATGGGTCGATGGGTCGATAGGTCGATAGGTCGATGGGTCGATAGGTCGATGGGTTGATGGGTCGATAGGTCGATAGGTCGATGGGTCGATGGGTCGATGCTCAACAATTTACACCTTACGCCTTTTTTCCATTCTTTCTCGACCATCCGGCAGATCCTCTCTACGTTCGGACACCAGCCGGAAGGTCTTACATTTCACGTCTCACGTCTCACGTTTTACTATTTACAAATCTTTTCGTCTTCACATCTGGGAAGATCATATTTCGGGGGTTCGCAAGGCAGAAGTTTATCATAGACATCTACAACATAGTTATCCAGCCAGTTATAATAATCTAAAATTGCTTTTTTTGTCTGATTATCTCTTACTTCTTTTGCTTTTGTAAGGATAACTTTCTCGGCTTTCATGACCTCTTGTAAGTAACCATTTCCTTTGCGGTTCTTCAACTTAGAGATATCCATGTAGTTTTCTTTGTCATCATGCCCGACCGGAAATAGTTCATCTTTTAATTTTAATGCAGCATTGGCAAGATAGGGTACTTCTTCAGAATCCGTGGTTATGACTTTCGGCAGATCATGTCCTGAAGAGAAAAACACGGGTGTTGCCATTGCCGTCAGGGGAAATCCCATCACGG
>CAYNBL010000003.1:0-53310 GCA_964395205.1 uncultured bacterium
AGGATTCTAAACATTATAATTTAATGCTTTTTTGGGGACTTGGTAGTCTAATGGAAGCTTCGGCGGGCAGGCATAACTCATAACTGAATTAATACAATTTGCCTTTTGCTATTTATCCTATTTTTAATTAGAATTCAGAGTAAAAAATTGAATAATCATGTAAGGAGTGTAGACATGAATTTACATTGGTTGGACTACAGCGTTATCTTGCTGTTTTTCTTTGTGATATTTGGTATTGCAGCTTTTTATTCCAAAAAAGCCAGCCAGGGAACCGATCAATTTTTCCTCTCGGGAAGAAATCTACCCTGGTGGTTGGCAGGAACGGCAATGGTCGCAACGACCTTTGCGGCAGACACGCCTCTTGCTGTAACGGAATTAGTCGCCAAGAACGGTATCGCCGGTAACTGGTTGTGGTGGAATATGGCAATTGGTGCTATGTTAACCGTCTTCTTTTTTGCTCGTTTATGGCGTCGCTCCGGCGTGATGACCGATGTTGAATTTGTCGAATTCAGATATTCAGGTAAAGCAGCCGCCTTCCTCAGAGGATTTCGTGCCATTTATCTTGGTCTTTTTATGAATGTTATTATTCTTGGCTGGGTCAACAAAGCCATGGAAAAGATCTTTGTGGTGACCATCCCTGAGATTGATGCTTTTCTATTGGTGTGTATTACAGCTGTGATCATTGCGATCTACGCTTCCGCATCCGGATTGGTTGGTACTTCGCGTACCGATAGTTTCCAGTTCTTATTTGCAATTGCCGGTTGTATTGTCTTGGCGATCATTGTGGTGCGTTTGCCGGAAATTGGCGGACTGGCTATGTTGAAAACCAAGCTTCGTCCCGAATTGATAGAATTTGTTCCAAGAATTGGAAATATAACCGCTAAAGGAGTTACGGGTGGTGCAATGGCACTTTCGGTGGGAGCATTTATTGCTCACATTGGCTTACAGTGGTGGGGAACATGGTATCCCGGTGCCGATCCCGGTGGCGGTGGTTATATCGCACAGCGTATGATGTCAGCTAAAGATGAGAAACACAGCCTTTTTGCAACATTATGGTTTACAATCGCTCATTATACAATTCGCCCTTGGCCCTGGATCCTTGTTGCCTTATGTGCCTTGGTAATTTTGCCGAGAGCGGAAAATCCTGCTCAATTGCAATTAGAAAGCCCGAGTATGTATATCCTTGCGGAACAAGTATTTGAAAGTCCTTCGCTACGGAAATCTGATAATCCTGATTATCAAACAGAAGAATTTAAAGCCTATTATGAAAAATATGAAAATACCGTTGATCCGGGTCGTATGTATCCGAAAATGATGGTACGCTATTTGCCGAAAGGTTTATTGGGTCTGTTGATCGCAGTATTTTTAGCGGCCTATATGTCCACGATCTCTTCCCAGCTAAATTGGGGAACCTCCTATATGATCAATGATTTCTATAGGCGCTTTATTAGAAAAAAAGAAGATGAAAAGCATTATGTTAAAGTTTCTAGATTGACCATGTTCTTAATGATAGGGATATCCTTACTTGTTACTCGTTTCTTCCTTACTACTATTTCAGGCGCTTGGGAATTTATTATTAATGCTTCTGCCGGTTTGGGCTTGGTCCTGATTCTGCGTTGGTGGTGGTGGAGAGTTAATGCATGGTCAGAGATCGCTGCAATGATAGCACCTTTGATCATTTATCCCATAGCTCGTGCTTGCGGATTAGAATCTCCCATGACCTTGTATCCGACTATTTTTGGTACGACATTGGTCTGGGTCGTTGTAACATTCCTAACCAAACCATCCGATGAAAAAACATTGAAGAAATTCTATGCAAAAGTTCATCCCGGTGGAATGGGATGGAAGAAAATCTCAGCTCTAATGCCGGAAGTAAAAAGCGATACGGGCTTTGGAAGAATGTTCATTTCCTGGGGCGCGGGTGTGTTTCTTATATATAGTTTCCTTTTTGGACTTGGCAAAGTGTTTTTCCTTGAATGGTGGGCAGCCGCATTGTATTTTACGCTGGCGATCATATCGAGTGTCATTATCTTTTTCAATATGAAAAAGCAAGGATTTGAAACCCTCGTCAAATAGCATAAGGAGTAAATTATGTCTAATATAGTGATTTACTATTCCCGATACGGGTCAACAAAGGATTATGCTGAAGCTCTTGCAAAAAGCATGAACTGGGAAGCTGTATCACATAAACATGTTTCTGCCACAACGATGAAAGATGCCGACGCTGTCGTTCTTGCATCAAATGTACGTATCGGTAAAATAGGCATAAGTAAGCTGGCAAAGCGTTATATTGACATCCTGAGAACAAAATGCAAAGCTGTTATCGCGGTGGGTGGTACTGAACGAGACAAACAAGAATACTATCTTGATATTGTAAAAAAGAACCTTTCTTTTCTGGATTTGAAGAATGAGCAGATCTTTGGACTTGGCGGTCGACAAAAAATGGCCGAAATGAAAGGCATGGATTCTTTTATGTTCAAAATGATGGACAAAATGATGAAAGATAGCCCCGAGAAAACTGAGATGATGAAAGAAGTTGATCATGTTGATATTCAACATATTGAGCCAATTGTAGCTTATTTGAAAAACATGTGAGAGAAGAGGATATAATGAAACGAATTAGTATCGTATTAATTGCTGTTCTAAGCATAGCGGTAAGTTATGCCAAACCGGCGGATGCACCAAAACAGGAATTCCGAGGTGTTTGGCTATCCACTGTGGCAAATATTGACTGGCCTGAAGATAAAAATGATTCGGAAGCCAAGAAACAGGCGGATCTGATCAAGTTTATGGACGTATTTCAGGAAAATGGAATAAATGCTGTGTTGTTTCAAGTGCGGCCCGCTTGCGATGCAATGTATAATTCTCCTTACGAACCTTGGTCCTATTGGTTTAGCGGAACGCAGGGTGAAGGTCCTTCAGCAGATTCATTGTGGGACCCGCTGGAGTTTGCCATTAAGGAAGCCCATAAACGAGGAATGGAATTGCACACATGGGTCAATCCGTATCGGGCTGTTAAAGATCCTTCAAAGGCAGATAGCACTCAATATATCTCAGATCAACATGTAGCTAAACAGCATTCCGATTGGTTATTGAAGTTTAAAAGTGTGGAAATACTGGATCCGGGTAAAGCGGATGTCCGGAAATATATTACACGCATTTTTATGGATATCGTAAGCCGTTATGATATTGATGGTATTCATATGGATGATTATTTTTATCCTTATAGTCCAATCAGTAATGAAGATTCATTGACTTTTGTCAGCGAAAGCCGCGGTTTTGAAGATATTCATGATTGGCGTCGCGATAATATCAATTTACTTGTTCAGGCTGTATCTGACAGTATTGATGAGGTGAAGCCCTGGGTTAAATGGGGAATTTCCCCCTTCGGAATTTATAGACCAAATGTACCACAAGGCATAGAAGGTTTTGATGCATGGTCAGTTCTTTATTGTGATCCTTTGGCTTGGCTGAAAGCCGGGAGTGTTGATTATATTACGCCTCAGTGTTACTGGCCCTTTGGCGGCGGTCAGGATTATGGAAAACTTATCCCTTACTGGGCAGCTCATGCAAAAAAATACAAACGTCATTTTTATCCCGGACAGGCATTATACAGACAGGGAAGTGATCGTTTTCCAGCAGGAGAGATTCCTCGTCAGATACGCTTGAACCGCGTTACGGATGGATGTCAGGGATCTGTCTATTTTACTGCAAATAATTTTTTCCACAATCCCAAAAATACGATTGATTCATTAAAGCTGGATCTATATGCAAATAGAGCTTTATGGCCCGTCAATCAACATCAAAAGGGAAAAGTCCTTAAAGCTCCGGTTGTCTTTTCGGAAAGTAGCGACAAAGAGGACGTTAAGTTGTCTTGGGAAGTTGATCCACAAGCCTGGGGTTATGTTATTTACCGTTCCAAAACACAACAAGATCTTGGCAAAGAAGGTTCTACGATCCTGGATGTTGTGACTGACGGTTCCGGAACATATATTGATATGACCCATGAACAGTGGTTCTATGCCGTAACGGCATTGAATCCCTTTAAGTTGGAAAGCCGGATCGCTCAAGCGATCTATGATTTTGTTGCACCACGTAAACCGATATATGCTTCAGAAGTAAAAAGCTATTTTGTTCCTTTTGTCTGGGAAGTATATTCACAGGCAGAGAGCTATCATATTCAAGTTGCAACGGATAAAGAATTCAGCTTTATTGTCTATGAAGAGCGCCTTCTTGATCGTAATCGGCTAAATAAAAAACTACCTCGCGACTATACCTATTACTGGCGAATTAAAGCGGATAATACCGAGAATTGGTCCCCGATCTGGACATTCTGCCGTTAGTACAATTTCTGAAAGGAAAGAAATGAAGAAAACGCTATTAGCACTATTGGTGCTACTGTTGACACTAAATACACTTTTTGCTAAAGATATGCCACCCAAACGCGAATTTCGCGCAGTATGGCTATCGACCGTAGCAAACATCGACTGGCCAAAGTCAAAATATGATTCTGATACTAAAAAACAAAATGACCTAAAGAACTATTTGATAAAACTTAAAGACAGTGGTTGTAATGCCGTTCTAATGCAAGTCCGCTGTTCTTGCGATGCCATGTATAAATCGGATATCGAACCCTGGTCATATTGGTTCAGCGGAACCCAGGGAAGCGAACCTACTACAGATTGGGATCCTTTGACCTTTGCGGTGGAAGAAGCACATAAATTGGGTATGGAATTGCATGCATGGGTAAATCCTTATCGTGCGGTTGTCGGACCCACTTCCAGCAATGTAAATGATCCTAGATATATTTCTGCAGATCATGTCACAAAACAACATCCGGATTGGATACTGAAATTTTCTGATGTCCATATTTTGGACCCCGGCTTGCCACTAGTCAGAGATTATATTTCCGATGTTTTGATGGATATTGTTAATCGTTATGATATTGACGGTCTGCACATGGATGATTATTTTTACCCATACAGCGTAATAACAAACGAAGACACTGCAACTTTTTCATTTGATACAAGAGGGTTTGAAGACATCCATGATTGGCGTCGCGACAATATTAATATATTGGTTCAAGGTATCATGGATAGTATCAATGCCGTCAAACCTTGGGTAAAATGGGGGATATCTCCCTTTGGTATTTACAAACCCGGTGTCCCTGAGGGTATTATCGGCATGAATGCCTATAATGTCCTTTACTGTGATCCTATTGCTTGGTTGGCAAATCAAACCGTCGATTATATTACGCCTCAGTGCTATTGGCCCTTTGGTGGCGGACAAGATTACGGTAAACTCATTCCCTGGTGGGCAGAACAAGCTGGTTATTATGGACGGCATTTATATCCGGGACAAGCTATGTATAGAGGAGGTTATGATACTTGGCCACGTGGTGAAATACCCCGGCAGATCCGTCTAAATAGAGCAACAGAGCACTGTGACGGCTCGGTTTTCTTTACTGCTAATGATTTTTATGATAATCATAAGAACACCATCGATAGTTTGAAACTTGACCTTTACAAGTATCCGGCATTGTGGCCGGTGATGAACTGGAAAGACAGTATTCCTCCGGCAGCACCGCAGAATGCTCTGCTGGCAATAGCCGGGGATGGAAATAAAACACTTACCTGGGATGCTCCTTTGTACAGTGATCCGGGTGATTCGGCTTATGCTTATGTCGTTTATCGTGCACCTTATCCCTTAGATAACCTTTCGGATATGTCGAACGCGAAAGATATTCAATTTCATCATGATCATATTTTTGAAGATGATACCGATGGAATGTTCTATTATGGGATCACCAGTCTTGATCGCTATAAACTGGAGAGTCCTGTTGCCAAAACAGATCATCCTTTTGTGGAGCCTTTAGAACCATTTTATGCAGATGCATCTTTGCCAAAAGATATTCAATTACAATGGAGAGATAAGGCAGGAGCAACACAATTTACGATGGAAATCGCATCTTCTACTGATTTCAGTTCTCCTTTACAACAATATACGATCTCTGATACCGTAAAAGATGTGAACTTAAATTATCAAACATCTTACTATTGGCGAGTTAAAGCTGATAATACTGTTTATTGGTCACCTACCTGGTTATTTACAACCAAGTTACCGCCACAGGTTCAGGCATTGACGCCCTTTGCATATATAGAGGGTGCTGATCTTGATCCTGTACTAAAGTGGAAAAGCTTTGAAGATGCAGGTTCTTATGAGCTACAATTGGCACGGGATGAAGCAATGAGTGATCTGGTCGTCAATGAAGCATCTTTAAGCGATACAAGCTGGCAATTAAATGGTCTGGATTACGCGTCTTATTATTACTGGCGCCTCCGTTCGAATAAATACGATAGATGGACAGACATTTTAAACTTTAAAACCAGGGAAGAATTCGTTGAGACGCTATGGGCTAATAGTGCTCTAAACCGGAGATATCCTGCTTTTCTTGATAGCAGCTTACAGGCAACGGGTTTGGCTTTGGGTAACTTTAATGACAGTGATATCCTGCTTGTTCTTCAAAGCTATCATGACAGCATTAAAGTAAACGCTGTGGATGCTCAAACCGGGGATGATGTACCCTTTAATTTAAATCTGACGGGAATCAGCGGCGGACTTCATGATCTTAGAGATATCGAAATAACATCCGATGGTGTGATCTATGCCTCAAATTGTGTTGATATTGGCGGATCCTTTAAGGTTTATCAGTGGCTTGATCCTACTCAGGCACCGCTTTGCGTTTACCAAGCGGATAATGTGGCTTATCGATTGGGTAATCAATTGACGGTTGATGGAAGTTACACTGACGGGTCGGTAACGATCTATGCTGTTTCCTCAAGAAACTATAAATTGATCAAGTTGAATTGGAATAGTGTTAGCCAGGCTTTTGAAGCTGAACAAATAAGTATCGGACGTATCCTGAAATCCAATGCTTCACTCGCCTTGATCCCCGGCAGTAATGACTTATATGTTAATTCAGTAGGCTATTCCGTGATCCATTTTAATGAGGAAGGTGTGACAGTCGGTATTATGGGTGATAATCCTAGCATGCCAATAAAAGCAAGTGCTATTGAGGGTTTTGCCTATAATGATAAATCTTATCTTGTGTCATATGCGTATGATACCGAATCAGCATACATTATTGATGTGATCGATGGTGTGGCAGATGCCACATTTGCCGGCTCAACTTATCGATTGGGTATGAATCCGAATGCCGGAGGTGCCGGTGATGTTGAGGTGCTTGATAATGAAGATGGAACTTTTAACATATTTGTTATAGGTAATCAAAATGGCCTTGCTTCATTTACGTTCGATGCTGCATCCGCGATGGTTGCTGTTAATGATGTCGCTCAGGCAGATGATTTCAGACTTGAAAACAATTATCCCAATCCTTTCAATCCGGTCACGACGATTCCATATGAATTAAATGAAAATGCATATATTGAGATCAAGGTTCATGATATAAACGGTCGATTGGTCAGTACGCTATATGATGGCTATCAGCTTGCCGGGTCTTATGAAGTGCGTTTTGATGCGGGTAATTTGGGTTCGGGTATGTATATCTGTACCTTGCAGGCAGGTGATGTGTCCGTTACAAGCAAGATGATCCTTTTGAAATAAATTGTTGAATATAAAAGTACGGAACGGTTTCAAACCGTTCCGTACTTATTCATACAGGTCACTGATCACAAATTATGAATCACCGACCATTTTTACACTTCTCACACAACCCAAAGATTTTCATAATATGACGTTGCGGGGTAAATCCATGAGATTCGCATATTGAATCTTGAAGTTCCTCAAGATCGGTATCATGAAATTCGATGATCTTTCCACATGATTCACAGATCATATGGTCGTGATGTTTTTTTTGGACTTCGTATATTTTCTCATCGTTAATAATACGGATGTATTTTATCAATCCAGCATTTTCAATGGTTTTAATACTTCGATAAACGGTAGCTCTTGAAATACGTTTCTCTGCACAGCTCATTTTCTCGATGATGTCATCGATCTTGAAATGGCCTTTCTGTGCCAAGACTTCATCAAGAATAAGCAAACGTTCGGGTGTGATATTTTTACCCTCGGAACGAAGATAAGCTACAAACTGTTCATGTGCGGTTTTCTTTTTCATAAAAAATCTTTATGAGCCAAACAAGCTCATTAGCTGATAGACTGAAAAGGATGCGATCCAGGCGACAGTAAGAGTATAGGCGACAAATACAACGGTCCATAATTTTGATTCGCTTTCCTTAAGGAAAATAATCACAGATGCAATGCAGGGAATATACAGGAGAACAAAGATCATAAATGAGATCCCTACGGCCTGAGAATATTCCGGATCGGCTCTTAATGATTCAGCAAGTGTTTTTGTCCCGCTATCGGTATCACCTATGGCATAGATCGTGCCCATGGTCGACACAACGATCTCCTTAGCGGCTATACCGTTCACAAGGGCTATATTGAGTCGCCAATCAAAACCCAGAGGCTTAGAAATGGGCTCTAGGAATTTTCCGATACGACCGGCAACACTATAGGGCAATTGTTCCGCTTTTTCCAAGCGATCAAGATGTTCAATATCCGCTTGTCCCTGCAGGCGAAGCATTTCGTATTTTTGAGACACTTCATGATTTTTAGGATAAGAACCCGAAAACCAAATAATAATACTGGCAAGCAGGATAACCGTCCCGGCCTTTTTAATGTACATCCACGCGCGCATCCATGTTTGCTGCAGCATGCTGCGACTTGAAGGCATGCGATAAGGCGGAAGCTCCATAACAAAAGGTTCCGAGTCATCTTTAAACACGGTCGACTTTAAGAGCTTTGCGGATATCAAAGCAATAAAGATACCAAAAAGATAAATTCCAAAAAGGACATTGCCTGCCATTTTAGGAGCAAAAAAGGCTGAAATGATTACCGTATATAAAGGAAGTTTTGCACCGCAGCTAAAGAAAGGTATGACCATCATGGTTGTGATACGATCACCGCGATTCCGTAATGTTCTTGCGGCCATCATGGCCGGAACGGAACAACCGAAACCGGTGATCATGGGAATAAATGATTTGCCGTGAAGCCCGATGCGATGCATTAGTTTATCAATAACAAATGCGACTCTGGCCATATATCCGGTTGCTTCAAGCAGAGATATGCAAAGGAAAAGAATAAGTATGTTTGGCAAGAAGACTAAAACACCGCCCACGCCGGCAACAACGCCGTCGAGAAGAATGGCTTTTGCCATTGATGCCGGGATGATTCCGTCAAGGTAGCGAGTAAAGAGTTGAAAAAGTTGATCGATCCATTGCATGGGATATTCGCCGAGCCTGAAGGTCAACTGGAAGATCCCGTACATGATCAAAATAAATATAGGTAAGCCAAAAAAGCGATGCAAAAGCACATTATCGATCTTTTCTGTCGGAGATTCAGCTTCTTCTTCGGTATTTTTAACCGTTTCTTTGATCGCGCCATTGATAAATGCTATCCGTTCCTCAGCAAGGTAGGCATCCGGTTTCATATGCTGATGATGCTTATGAATATCTGATTGGATATTCTCAAGAGCATTCTCAATAGCCGTCCAATCGGGTGTCGGTTTTAGAATTGCGATCACATCCACGTCATTTTCAATGAGCTTGATCGCCATCCAGCGAGTAGGGAGGTGTTCTCCTACATCTCTTGATGAGATAATATCGCTCAATTCTGAAATATAATTCTCGATCTTATCGGTATACGTATGTTTGTATTTTTTTGTCTCGATCTCTTTGGATTTGATATCAACGATATGGTCCAAAAGATTTGGAATACCCTCTCGGGTTACAGCTGAAGCAGGAATAACATGAGCGCCGAATAATTTTTCGAATTGTTCAAAATCAATACTGGTGTTCTGCTTCTTAACTTCATCGATCATGTTCATAACGACCAATAGCTCAACTTCAAGATCCATGAGCTGTGTTGTCAGGACCAGATTGCGCTCCAGGTTCGTGGCATCAAGAATATTAATGACCATATCCGGTTTTTTTTGAAGGATATAGTCACGGGCGACTTTTTCTTCCGGACTATAGGGAGAAAGACTGTATGTGCCCGGTAGATCAACAAGTCGAATAGTATAACCTTTATGCCTAAAGGTACCTTCTACTTTTTCAACAGTAACACCGCTGAAATTACCAACCTTCTGATTGGTACCCGCAAGGCAGTTGAAAATGGATGTTTTGCCGGAATTAGGATTACCGGCAAGGGCAACATGAATGGTTTTATCGTTTACCATTGAAACGCCTCATACGACCAAGGCCGCGACGGGGACCGCGACCAAATCCTCGTCCATGGTGAGGAATGGGACCAATATCAACAACAACGACATCTTTTGCTTCTTCTTTACGTAAGCTCATTAGAAAACGGTGAATACGGATTTCAATAGGATCCCCAAGAGGTGCAAAACGAACAACAGCCAAACAAATACCGGGTATCAGTCCCATATCCAGCATGCGCTGGCGGATCGCTCCTTTTGCATCCACACTTATCACCCGATAGCGTCTGTCGACTACAGCCTTACTTAGGGGAATGGGTGTAATTTGTTCATTGTTGTTTATCATACAAAAAAATAATGATTATTATCACATTATCCAAACAGATAATTGAGATTTAATCTCAATTATCTGTTAGCTTCCGGCTTCCGGCTTCTGATATTTTATATTAATAAAAACTATTTCATTTTCCTTCAATTCGAAGTATGTTTGAGAGCTTTTTGAAAAACAGGGAGGAGAATACGTTGAAAGGTTAAATGACTATGAGTGAACAAACTCCACTTTTGAAACTTGAGAATATCAAAGTAAAAAAACCTCATCAACCGATCGAGATCTATACATCAACCCTTTTTCCGGGTTTAATTTATCAGATCCAGGGGCCGAATGGCTCCGGAAAGACCAGTTTGCTGGAAGTTTTTGCCCATGAACAAAAGATCAACGAAGGAACTATTTATTTCGAAGGTAAATCCGGGGCAAAAAAACAATATTCTACCAAGATCGTTAAAGGTTTAATTACATATATCCGCCAGGAAGGTATGCAATTTAAGAAAACACCCCTGGCAACTTTATTAGATGCCGTTAAGGCAAAAAAACTTTCCTCACCGCTTGCTTATCGCACGGTTATGGAGTTATTGGACGATTTTGCATTACAAGATATTGCAAATCGTAAAATGACCGAACTTTCATCCGGTACTCGTAAAAAGATCGCTTTATTATCTGTCTTTTTACAGGATTCCAAGCTGATCATCATTGATGATCCCGGCTTTGATTCACTGGATGATTATTTTGTAAAAAAATATGTCACTTCATTAAAGAAAAATGTCAAACAGGATAACCGGACACTTGTACTCGCATCTGCGCAATCTTTAGTCCGTCACCGTTTGGTTGATATTACCCTTGTTATGCATAAAGGACATATAATCCGAGTAGAGAAAACGTATCAGCGTAAACCTGCTACTCACAAAAAGCCAATTAAGAAAACATAAAATATTATTCTCCTCCCCATTTTATTTAAGATTCAAGAAGCAAGATCCAAGAGTCAAGCTCGCAAAACCTCAATAAATACATAGCTAAAAAAAACAATTATATCTTTATCCTGTTTCCAATTATTCAAGAAATATTAATTGTCAATTGTCCTTTTTCAATTGTCAATTGTTTATTATTATATACGAAGAACATGGAATAATTTTACTCATAGGTTCAATAGTGTGAAAAAGATCAGTACATCCCGTTACGCAGAACATGGTAAATATACAAAACGAGAAAAGATGCTAAAGCTTCTTAAGGAATACGGCATTCGCGACCGACGGATCCTGGATGCTTTCCTCACCATCCCAAGACATCTTTTTATGCCTGAAGAAGAGGGTGAAAGATCCTACCGGGATCAAGCGGTTCCCATCGGGTGCGGTCAAACCATTTCTCAACCCTATGTGGTTGCATTGATGCTTGAGCACCTTAAGCTGAAACCGCAAGATAAGGTTTTGGAGATCGGCTCCGGGTCGGGATATGTAACGGCCCTGCTTTCTTTGTTAGTCAAGAAAGTCGCCGGTATAGAATTGGAAGAAGATCTCGCGAATCGTAGCAAAAAAGTTTTACAGAAACTCAATATTGATAATGTGGATATATTTTGCAAGGATGGTTACGGCGGTCATCCGGCACGTGCTCCTTATGATATTATTATATTATCTGCAGCACCCGAGGCTCTTCCTGAGGGTTTGCTATCGCAACTAAAACCTAGCGGGAAACTCATTTTACCTGTTGGGAAATTCGATCAATTATTAGTATTATACGAGCAGAAAGACGGAGAGTGGAAAGGGAAAGTCATTACAGATGTTCACTTCGTTCCTCTGAGGAAAAAATGAGAGCTGCAGTAACACGATTTGATCTAAAACTATTTCAGGCAATATTTAATTTTCGTCGAAATACCGTACTTCCATTGATCTTTCGTATTATTTCTTTTATCGGTGATGGCTATTTCTACGGATTATATCTTGTATACCTCTATTTTTCAAAACATGATATATTTAAACCTGCTCTCTTTGTCTTTATGATCGGTTTTGCCATTGAATTGCCGGTCTATCGGATCCTGAAGAATACTATCAGACGTATAAGACCGTTCAATGCTCATCATGAGGTTGAGAATATGGTCTATCCTCTGGATGAGTTCTCATTCCCATCAGGCCATACATCAACAGCTTTTTTAGTTGCTATGATCATGACACATTTTACTCCCTTTCTTGCAATTCCAATGTTTGTATTTGCTTTTCTTGTCGGAATGGCCCGCATCTATCTGGGTGTTCATTATCCTTCGGATATTTTAGGCGGCATTATTTTTGGTACCGGCATGGCTCAGGTTGCCATTTTGATCGTAGAAAAACTTATATTTAACTAAATAAATTTCAAGACTAGGCGAATATATTATCATCACAATCAAATAGTATAGACCTTAGAAGGTTAAGAAGTTTGAGAAAAATCAATAATTATTATTGCTGATAAAGGAAACTTTAAAGTGGTTATTATTGAAGTATACGTGAATTAATCACGACAAGGTCAATAATATTAGAAATATCTTGCATATAATAAAAATAATATTTATTATGTCGTGATAATATCACGAGAAAGGTATAATATGTTAATTAGATTTGTTATTGAGAATATGTTCTCATTTGGTGAACGCAAAGAGTTCAATATGATTCCTAATAAAAGGCTCCAAACTTTAAATCATCATAAATATAAAATAAAAGGACAGGAAATTCTAAAAATTTCGGCTATTTATGGTGCTAACGCTTCAGGAAAATCTAATCTAGTTAAATCATTAATAATGCTTAAAGAATTTATTACTGAGACTTCAAGTATTAGAACTATAAATAATGTAAAATTTAAATTTGACATTAAAAAAAATAGTAAGAATCAAACTTGTGCAATTGAGTTTTTTTGCAATGAAGTACCATTTATATATGCAATAAAACTTGACAATAATATTGTGAGTATTGAGGAATTATATATATCTGGACTTGGAAAAAATGATGATGAGTTAATCTATGAAAGAAAAACTGACAGCAATCTAAAAACTATAATTAAGTTTAATGAAAAATTTGAAAAGCAGGAGAAAAGTCAATTAATAAAGGATGTTTTATTAGAAGAATTTGTTTTCCCAGATAAACCTATTTTTAAATTATTATCAAATAGAGAGAATGAATATTTTGATAATGTTAAAATTGCTTTTTCATGGTTTTCAGAATATCTCACTATAATATCTCCAAAAACGAGGCCTCTATCTTTGGCAGATATTCTTGATAAACAGGCGGATTTTAAAGAATATATTGAAAATATTATGTGTTCATTTGACGTTGGGATTTGCTCATTAAAAACAGAAAAAAAACTTGCCAGCGAATTTTTCATAGAAGATGACGAGGATAAAGTTGAGGAAATTCTTCAAAGAGTGGAACAATCACCCAAGAAAATGATTTGGGGAAAATGGAAAAATAATGAAGTTTTGGTTAAAAAAGAAAATAATCAGTTTTGGGTCGAAATGCTAAAAATAGGTCATAAAGATATAAATAATAATACAATATTATTTAATTTAAATGAAGAGTCTGACGGTACAATTAGACTATTAGACTTTCTACCAGCATTTTATGAAATAATTAATAAAAAGAAAGTATATATTATTGATGAAATTGAGAGAAGCATTCATCCACTTCTTATCAAGAAGTTAATTGAAAAATATTCAAATGATCAAGAAACTAATGGACAATTAATTTTCACAACACATGAATCAAATTTATTAGACCAAAACATATTTAGACAAGATGAAATATGGTTTGTAGAAAAAGATAAAATAGGTAATTCAGATATATATTCTTTAAGTGAATATAAAGAGCATAAAACTATTGATATTAGAAAAGGTTACTTAACTGGGCGTTATGGTGCAATTCCATTTCTGGGAAATTTAAAAGAGTTAAATTGGCATAAAAATGTTAATGACTAGAAGAAATTACGATCGAGAATTGCCAACAAAAGAGGCAAAGATAATATACGTATTTTGCGAAGGAGCAAGAAGAGAAAATCATTATTTTAAATATTTTAAAGAGTTAGATTCAAGAATTAATGTAATTGTTTATGAGCTTGATTCGTTTGAAAATAATTCACCAAGAGGATTGCTGGAAATTGCACTTTCTAGAATTGAAGATTGTAGTTCAGAGTTTGAATTTGATAAAGATAAAGATGAAGTATGGATTGTATTTGATACTGATACTGATATTTTTAATTCAAGAGATGAGCAGATAAAATATGTTAGAAGTATATGTAGTTCAAAGACCAATTGGTTTGTTGCTCAGAGTAATCCTTGTTTTGAGGTATGGCTATTTTATCATTTTTTCTCAGAAATACCCGATTTAAAAGAAATTATTAAATGCAAAAGCTGGAAAATATATTTAAATGATCATATTTCAGGAGGTTTTGATAGTCGTAAACACCCAGTATATATTGAGAAAGCAATAAAGAATGCTAAAAATAATTTTAGAATAATAAATGATAAGCCATCTATCGGAAGTACGGAAATATATCTTCTTTCAAAGAATATACTTCTTTTAATAAAGGAAAAAATAAATAACATTTTGAAAGAAGTTTCTGAGTAAATTATCTCAAATAAAGTCAATATGACTAAAATCATTTTTATATAAAATGAATAAAAAACAAAAAAAAATATATGCATATTACTGCTATATATGTAATTTATCCTCAAATTTGGAACTTTTAATTAAATGCAGCGATCAAATAGCATGAAAAAAATCTCTTATGTCTTAATACTGGCTTTGCTCCCTTTGATGCTTATGTCCGCACAGGAGAATTTCTTTGCTAAATTCGGTGCCAATATAGCGGCTTATTTTAATACTTTCTATAACGCAAAAGTATATTTTAATAGTGCTCAGGACAGGTACGATAACGAAGAAGATAAAGACCAAATTGGCATAGAAGCCCGTTCAGCATTGAACAAGGCGGCAGTACAGGCCGAATTGGTCATAAATAAATTCCCCAATTCGTCTTATGTAGATGATGCGATGTTCTACAACAGTGTCTGTCAATTTCAGCTTTCCCGTTACGAACGTGCTTTAAAACAATTGGAAGAGCTAACGCTTCAATATCCCGATAGTCCCTATTACTTTGAAGCTAAACTTTGGATATCCAAATGCTACTTTCAAATGGATAAAAAAACAATAGCTTATGACCTGATCGAACAATTTTTAGAGAATTCAAACAACCGCTCCTATTTTTCAGAAGCTTACAGTCTTATGGCCTACCTTGCCTTACAGGAAAACGATAAAGAAAAAGCACTGAACGCATTTTTGCAGGCGGCAGATAAAGCTTCAGATAAAGAACCCCGTTGTAATATGTATCTTGAAGCAGTTGAGCTTTTAATTGAACAGGAACGGTATGAAGAGGCTTTAAAATATACCGATCGTGCCAACAGAAACATAAAATTTGACGAACAGCGCGCCCGCGTACAAATTGACTATATCCGTATTAACCGGCTGATGGGTAACGAAGCTAAGGCAAACGAATATATTGCGGAAGCTTTAAAGGATGCCCGTATTGCTAAGTATTGGGGTGATATCACTTACGAGCAGGCAAGCATCTATTTTTCTGATAATAATATTTCTGATGCTATCTCACATTTGAGATATATTGTAGATGACCCCGAAAAGATCTATCGCAATAATCTTGATTCTAAAGCATGGGCTCGTGCTGCTTATCGCTTGGGAATATATTATATTCATGAAGTGGACGATATTGATTCTTCTGAATTTTTCTTTAAAAAGGCACAGACAAAACGCAGACAATGTGAAGAAGGTGAGCTGGCTGACGAATATTTGAAAACAATAAAAAAGTTGAAAAAAATTAATAGTGATCTCAAAAATATCATTATTAAGTCACCTAAATTGGCAGACAGTGCATGGGTTTATTATGAGGATCTTATCGATTCCACTGCTTTAGAAGTCATATCCCGCGATATGCTCCTTGCGGATACTGTGAAATCAGATAGTATGGGTATTGATTCTCTGATAAATCTTGCTGAGACAGATTATCATAAGTTCGAGAATTTTCTGAGTAGCTATATTGAGAACGGTAACGATTATGTCGGGCAGCTATTTAGTCTTGCCGGTCTTTTCCTTTTTGATCTTGGTATGCCGGATACCGCTCTTAATATTTATAAGAGGATCGAAAACGAGTACTATTTTACAACGTCGGTTCCACAAGCACTGTACTCACAATCTTATGTATGGGAATATGATTTAATAAATAAAGTTAAAGCTGAGAGCATTAAAAAAGAATTAACTGAAAAATTTCCAGAATCAGAGATAACGAATTATATTTTAGATCGCGTACCGCAAGATTCAATATTGTATTATGAAAATCAGAAAAGAATTTTCGAGATCGAAACACAATATATTGATCCGGGAAAATATGAAGAAGCCATAATCGCTTTGAAAGAATTGTTAAATTTCGGCAATCCCGATAATAAAAATCAAGCATTTATAGCGTATAAAATAGCCTGGTTATATGATTATGAACTAAGTTTAACCGAGAACACTCAAGATAGCACTTTGCGCTATTATCATATGGTTGCATCTCAACATCCCGGAACACCCCTTGCAAGTAAAAGTGCATTGCGCATTTCTGCTATTGAGACAAATATCAATGACTATCTTGCATATCTTGCCGGTGACAGTCTTAAAAAAGATGATGTAAATCTTGATTCATCCTTTTTTGCCAATCAGGATAATCAAGATGATATGTCAGATAGAAAAATCTCCCATCCTATTATCATTAGATTGAAAAGCCCCGGAAGACCACGACCAATCAGGCTCTAGAGACCAAGATAAAAGAATAAAGTAAAAAGAATAAAGTAGAGGCTCAATATGTTGAGCCCCTTTTTTTGTGTATGCAATAAATTATAATATTCTTACGTTTTACGTCTTACGATTTTCTCTATTCTTTCTCGACCATCCGGCAGATCCTCTCTACGTTCGGACACCAGCCGGAAGGTCTTCACGTTTTACGTTTTACGTCTCACGTTTTACGTCTTCATATTTCCGGCAGATTTAACGGTTCCTTCATTTTCTTTTGTGCGATCAATAGTGCTATTATAATAAGAGCGGTACCGGCAATAACATTCCATTGGAATACCTCATACCCAAACAGGATAGAAAGAATGATGGTCGCCGGGGGATGGGTAGAGATAATCAGTCCCGTCTGAGTAGGCTCAATTCGTTTTAATATGGCAAAGTAATTCAGATAAGCCATACCACTACTGAATATTCCAAGATATAACAGACTTATCCATCCTTTCCAAGTGATCACGCTGAGATCGGCCTGAGCAAAGCGATAGATACCCCAGGGTGCGTATAAAAGTGCTGCTCCGATGATCAGCATGAATGATAATTGCAGGGCGCCATATTTATGAATGAAAGGTTTTGAAAAGGCGGTGTAAACAGCCCAGCATATCATGGCAAGAAAGATAAGACCATCACCGAGCAATATCTCTGAATTAAAGATCAGGATATTTTTCCCCAGTACAATGCCGACTCCAATAAAACTCAATATGGAAGCAATGACGATTTGCTTTGAAGCGATCTTGGTTTTACGGATAATGTCGATTAAAATGATAACAATAGGTGTTAAAGCGTAGATCATCGGAGGGTGGCTGGGAACAGTAAATTTTAGTGCCTGGGCAAAAAGGATCTGATTACAGAACATCCCCATGAACATAAGAAAAAAGAGGATTTTAAAATCTGCCCATTCAAAGCGTAATTTTGTTCTTTTCACTAAGATTATGGAGCCCAAAGCCAATATTCCGATCAAATAGCGTAAAAATGAAATGACAAAAGGATCGATCTCCATTGCAGCTTGCCGAGCTGCAATATTCGTGAATGCAATAAGGATAGCTTGAAAAAATATAAGGAGAAGTGTAAAACCTTTATGGTTTTTCATTATCTATTTCCATCCATACCATTGTATAGTCAGTCCGGCATAAAAGGTATTTCCAATAATGAAGTCGGAAGATGTGTAAATACCTTCATAAAGATGCCAGTACAGACCTTCACTTGGATTAATTGGAGTTGATATATCCAAGCCTAAAGCAAAAGATCTTATTCGTGTATTAACATTCAGATTGATCTTCCAGTCACCGACAGGATCAGCGTTAGTGATCAAGTTATAAGTCAGTGTACTTGGATTGAAACTAACGTTGTTCGGATCGTCATGCAGTATATAGTTCGCATTTAGATCTACATCAAGCAATAAATTATTCTTGTTAAGTTTTGTGTGGAATTGTATTCCGGCTTGTATTGTAGATATTTCCGGATGATAAAAATAATTTGTATTCCCGGTTCGCGCATAACTTGCTGCAAGATAAGTGTCCACCACAGGAAGTTTATAACGGTATTCACCATCAGCTTTTATTGTAAAGAAATTCGGTGTTGGTACACCAGTTGTTATGTTGGCGGTAAGATTATAGCTTACTTCCAGATCAGCGTTAATTTTATGATGTTTACTGTTGTGGTGAACTCCGGTACGGAAACCTGTATGCTGATACCCCTTTCGTTTTAAAATGAATATTGGATTACGTACCTTCAAATAGGCTTCGAAGTAAAAAGGTTTAGGTTTTAAAATAATTTGTGCAATCGGAAAAGCTTGATCCGGAGAAATGCGAACGGCCAAGTGGGAGAAAAAGATACCTTTATGGTATTTTAATCCGGGTCGAAATACGAGCATGTTTTTTTTCTGAATATCACTACGAAAGAAGCGATGTTCAAATTTTCCATAGATCTGAAAGGCTTTTGATGCGATGTAATGTAATTCCACAAATTCATGAGAAGTATTGTAATTGCGTATAAGGTTATCTTTCTGCTCAATCAAATATAGATCAATACCGCCCATTAATTTAAAACGTTTCCCCAGTTGATGATCAAATGTTAATACATTGCTGTTGATACGGTGATCAAGGACTAATGAATCCAGTGCAATCGTTTGTTCATTGCCGGTATGAAAGTAATCTATAGAGCCCTTCTTATACTTGTAATTAAGGACCATATCTGTGCGATTAGTCGCATTTGCACCTTTATAATCAACAAATTCCAAACCGAGACTCCATCTTTGAGGGGCGGAATAAGGAATATATTGCGCAATAATATTACTAGAAGTATTGCATGTGCCATAGTCTTTATTTAAAGTTATTATCTGCTTCCAGCTTCCATAAAATTTTGAGCTGTCTTCATAAACCGGCTCAAGTAAAAATTTTGCTGGTGTTAACCAAGATTTAGGATAGGTAAGACCCATAGCTCTTTCTGCCGGGTCAAAAGTCGTATAGTTTCCCCATGACTCGGAACCAAGTTCATAAGCAGCTAAAGAAACAGTTAGAATAATAAATAAGATCAATAAACGCTTCACGATTAATCCTTTTTGTAATGAGTTATGTTTGTTGAGGTGTATGATATTGGGAGCCTATTTCCACCACAGCCATTGAATATTTAATCCGGCATAAAAGGTATTTCCAAAAACAAAATCCGAAGAAGTGTATATTCCTTCGTAAAAATAATAATTCAGATCTTCACCCATTTTGAGTGGAGTTGAAACCTTGGCCGAGATTACAAATGTCTGGATTTTGGCTTTCAACTCAAAATTGATCTTCCAGTCACCCACAGGTGCGCCAGCTTGTAAAAGACTATAGGAAAGAGTAGATGGATTAAATGAAACATTATCCGGATCATCATGGATGATGTATTGAGCATTGATATCCCCATCAAGCAGTAGATTGCCTTTTGCAAGCTTGGCATGAAAATTCAACCCACCGGTAATAATAGATCGTTCGGGGTGATAGTATCCTTCGCGGGGATTTATTATTTGATTATAGGTGGCACGACTATAAAGCTCAATAGAGGGTGTTTTAAAGCGGTACTCAGCTTTGGCATTTACACCATAGAAATCACTATTAATTATCGAATCCGGTTGTCCGGTTCGGACAAAGTCATAATTGGCTTGCATGTCTGCATAAAGATAATGGTGTTCGGAATCATGTTTTAAACCTGCTTTGATACCGGCATATTGATTTGCACCCCGACTAAAGGCGAGGCGGGATGAACGCGCTTTTGTGTAGACATGGACGTACAAGGGACCCGGATAAACAGCTAACTCTGCGATCGGGTGAACCGTCGTTGGTGAGAGGCGAAATGAAATGTTGCCCATAAATAATTTCGAGTTGTAACGGATGCCCGGAAATAAAAGCTTAGCCGGACCTTCGCGATCATCATAGGTATAATACCAATAATGAAATTTTGTGTAAGCGGTAAATGCTTTGGCGAATGAATATTGGACTTCAACAAATTCATGATGAAAATCATAGGTTCTTGAACTGGTATCTGTTTGTCCGATAAGATTATAATCGATGCTTCCAAGAACTTTGAATTTAGTTGAAATCTGATAATCAAGGTTTAAACCATTACTGCTGATATTGTGATCGGTAATATCGGTATTAAGAGTAATTTTTTGATTGTTTGTGGTATGATAATACTCAATGGCTCCCTTCTTATGTTGATAATGGAGCACCGCATCCGTTCGATAGGTAGAGTTGGGACCTTTATAATTTACAAATTCCAATCCCGCGCTCCAGCGATGAGGAAAGGAATAGGGAGTATATTTTGCTACAACATCACCCGAAAGTCCGTAAGAATAAGAGATACTCTCATTATTGGTAAAGATCTGATCCCAGGATCCATAGCTCGAAGAGGAGTCTTGATAATCGTGATCAAAGAGGATAGCCCCGGGTTTCATCCATGAAGACGGGTAATTGTAAAAAGCAACACGTGTGTCCGGATCAAATGTTGTATAGCGTCCCCAGCTATCTGTACTTAATTCGTAAGCGCCCAAAAAGCTCAGGGTCAACAAAGTCAAGGTCATTAAGCGTTTCATGCATTTTCCTTAAGATAATGTGGATAATTTTTATTTACATAGCGCAATATGAGGGTGATGAGAACTGAGAAACTGATCGTATTGGCTATCATATTAATTAGGTAAAAAGGAATGCCGCTGATAATAGAGGCAATGGTTTGTTCAAATGTAAATCCGGAAGGAATTGCATAAAAGATCGTTGTAATCACATTATAACTAAGGGTCAGCAGAAGCCCGGCAAGTCCAAAAAAGAACGCCGCAAGGCTGGGTTTATTCTCTATCATTCGTGGGATGAAGCCTCTATAGGAAGCGCCTGTGAGCGCAATTAAGGCAAATGACACCAGTTGAGCGATCAAGAGCATGGGAAAAACCAGACTGGAGCCAAAAGGATTGGCGATACTAAAGATCGCTTCCCCGATGAGTGCGACAAAAAGGCCTCTTTTCCATCCGAGAAGTAATCCGGATAAAAAAGCGATAGCCGTTATGTACTCCAAATTGGGTATATAAGCAAAAGCATAAGCAAGCCCGAGAAAAAGAGCAAGGAATATGCCCGTTTCCGCGATCTTACGATTTTTTTTGAGTATCTGTTTTGTCGTTTGTTTCTGAGTGTTCATCAATATCCTTGTTTGACTTATAAAGCGGTACGCGGAAATAGTTTTTCACAGAGGTCCACTCACCATCATCAAGCTCCTGACTGATCGCTGTCTTCATCATATCCATGCGCGCATCCAACTCATCAAGATAGTGGATCAGCAAGGCTTCGGGAAAGACGGGTTTTTTAGGAGACTGGTTCTCATATTTCCCCTGATGTGAAAGTAAGATATGCTTAAGCTTTAATGCGAGATCCGCGGGAAATTCAGGAATAGTTGCGATAGCCTTATCTACCATATTATATCCCATCACAACATGGCCCAGGAAATTGCCTTCATCAGTATAAATATTATTTGGGTAGCCGCTGAGCTCATCCAATTTGCCAATGTCGTGCAGTAATATCCCTGTAATGACAAGTTCCTGATCCAGTTTGTATTGCTTGGCGGCATGCATACCAAGATTGAGCATATAAACTATGTGCTCCAAAAAACCACCCATGGTGGCATGATGAAGACGTAAAGAGGCAGGATGTTTTAGTATTTTGTCCCGATTATCAATGATTAGCAATTGAAGAAGGGCCAATAAGTGAGGATTGTTCAATTTTTCAATTGTTTTTTCGACAAAACGCCATAATTTCTCGGTATTTTTCTCGGATTGGGGTAAGATCAGCTCCCAGGAAAACCCTTTTGAGGCAAAATCTTCCTCATTAACCGGCACGATACGTTTGATGTTCAGTTGCCGTTTCCCGCGATACTCTTCAACAATGGCGCGAACGCCTACAGGAGAGCCGGTCTCTATCATGGGCTCGATTTCTCCGGCATGTTCCCATATTTTCCCAATAATTGTTCCTGATTTATCTGCGAGCATCACATCAAGATAGGGCTTGCCATCCCGTGTTAATCTCAGGTGTTTTTCCTTTAAAAGCAGATAGGCACGGACTTCCTGGTTTGCTTTGAAGCTCCGTATGGTCGATAGTGGTATGTTGTTTTTCATATTTATCCCCGTTAAATAATAGAAAATGTATAAAAAAAACTTTGCATTTAGAAGAAACTATTTTAATTTCGCTCAAACTAAGCAAGAAAAGAGAAAATATTATAGGAAATAGTATGAATAAAACTACTATTGGGCGATTGGTTCTAATAACATTGATTATGACTTTTGGCATTTCAATGCTTTTTGCCGGTACGACAGGAAAAATTTCCGGTCAGGTTCTTGATCAGGCAACAGGAGATCCTTTACCGGGATGTAATATTCTGGTAGACGGAACGGTTCTGGGAGCTGCATCAGATCTTGACGGGAATTACTATATTCTGAATATTCCTCCAGGAAACTACACCTTACGATTTATGATGATCGGATATGCTCAACTAAGGATGACAGATGTTAATGTTCAGGTGGATTTTACCACAAGCATTGATGCATCCTTAAGTGTTGAGGTAATGAAAGGTCAGGAAGTGACCGTTGTTGCTGAACGCGCCATGATCCAGAAAGATCTTACTTCGACAACCTCAGTTGTTGGTGCAAAAGAAATGGAATCATTGCCTGTTACCGAAGTGGGTGATGTTCTTGCTATGCAGGCCGGTTATGTTGACGGATCGCTACGAGGCGGACGACGCGGTGAGGTTATGTACATGATCGATGGCGTTCCGATGACCGATTCATACGATCGATCATCTACCGTTGATGTGAATACTTCAATGGTTCAAGAGTTGCAGGTTATATCCGGTGCTTTTAATGCCGAATACGGTCAGGCCATGTCAGGTATTGTTAATATTACTACAAAACAAGGTTCGGATGATTTCGGTGGCCATATGGAAGTATATTTTGGCGATCATATCAGCGGCCATGAAGAAATATTTCCACGCGTCAATCGTGTTGAACCATTTGGTATCAACAATATTGAACTTGGTATTCACGGTCCTATTATTCCCGGCAAGCTTTTCTACTACTTGAATGCCCGTCATATTTATTATGACGGTTCCAATAAGGGTCAGCAACTCTATACGCCTTATGCTTATGCTGAAGAAACAGGTTTCAATGAAGTATCCCTTTTAGATTCAACCACGATGCTGGGTTCCGGAGATTGGGTTGACATGGGATGGAACCGAAAGAATTATTTACAAGGTCAGTTGATCTACCGCATGAGTAATAAAACTCGCATTTCTTATAATATGATCTATGATAATAGACGTTCTAAGAGTTATGATCGCGGTTGGATGTACAATCCCGATGGATTGGGAACAAGTGATAATATCGGTCAGACCCATATTGTGAAATATTCAAATCAGCTTTCACAAACAACATTTTTTGATCTTGCGTATACCTATGGTAATAAATTATACAGAGGCTATTATGATCATTTCGAGTTGACCGATGCGGATACAAATCTGCTGGTTCATCCCGAAATGCAAAATACTTTCCCTTATCAGTTTCATATTGGTGGTACTCAAAATGGCTGGAATGAGAGAAACAGTGGATACAATCTTGGAAAATTCACGATGACGTCTCAATTGAACCAAACCCATCAGTTAAAACTTGGAGCCGAATACAAACAAAACCATCTGGCTTGGGAATCATGGGAATATCGTCCGGCTGCCAATGAAGAATCATTTAATCCGACTGAACCCTATATCACCCCAACTCGCCTTGCAGATACAACGATTTACTCAAGTTCCTTTGAAGTCAATCCGGTTGAATTTTCGGCATTTGTCCAGGATAAGATCGAGTTAAAAGATTTTATTGTAAATGTTGGTGTGCGTATAGATTACTTTAATCCCAATTATGTTGTTCTTGCCGATCCAAGTGATCCGGATATTTACAATCCGATCAAACCCGGAAATCGTTTTAATGATATCAATGGGAACGGTGTTCAAGATGCAGGTGAATCGAGCAAGAGTATTGAAGACAGACAAGCATACTGGTATGTGGATGCATCTCCTAAAATCGCCGTGTCACCTCGCTTAGGATTTTCTTTCCCCATTTCCGACCAGGGAGTATTTCACTTCTCTTACGGACATTTCTTTCAAACACCTAATTACACTTATTTATATAACAACCCCAGTTTTCAATTGGGAAGCGGTACAGGACATCAGGGAACGATCGGCAACGCCAATCTTGAACCTGAAAAAACGATTGTTGGTGAAATTGGTTTGCAACAGCAGCTCAATAGCAATTTATCGGCTGACCTGACCGTCTATCTAAAAGATGTGCGTGATTTGACAGGTACACGCGCAGATGTGATCGAGGTCTTTGGCGGCTCAAAATACTATTCTAAAATCGTCAACAGTGATTTTGCAGTGATCAAGGGTGTAACCTTTTCATTGAATCAACGAGATCCCAGTGGCTTTTATGCCGGTGCCGATTATACCTTCCAGATCGCTGAAGGTACAGCTTCTGATCCCTATGCATACATGAGTGCCGTTTCAGGCGGTTCGGATCCGGAAGTACAATTATTATCACTTTCATGGGATCAACGCCACACCGTCAATGTCGTCGGTGGTTATAATACTCCCTTTTGGGGTTTTAATGCGGTTGCCAGTTACGGTAGCGGACTTCCTTATACGCCTCGTGCAAGTGAAGATATCACCTCACTGCTTGAAAATTCAGAAAACAAACCTGCAACATTCAATGTAAATCTTCAAGCTTTCTATCGCGTACAGATCGGTTCGCTAAAACCGGAATTCTATATTCGCGTTACGAATCTCTTTGATACACTGAATGAAACAGGTGTCTATAGTGATACGGGTCGTGCGGGATTTACCAGCGATCAGGCACGGATCGAAGCATTGAATGTTGCGACTCCGGTCAACACGATCGCGGAATTATTCAATTCACCTTATAATTACTCTGAGCCACGGCGCATAGAGATCGGTATGAGGATAAGTATATGAAAACACTAAAAAAACTGATTATAAGTCTATTTATCGTTTCTCTTGCCTTCGCACAAAGCGGGGCGGAATACCGGCGATCAGCCGTGCATAATGCCAACCTGGTTCGTACTGTTTTCGGTAACTGGGGTGTGGTTGGCCAACCGACAGGAAAAGGTCCACGCGGTGCATGGTTGTTTGATACCAATGGCTATATTGGAGATATTTCTCCAATGGTCGGTGCAGAAGTAACATATTATGATGCCGATCAGGACAGTACCTATACATTTAACAGTGTTGTGGTATGTCCTGTTGACCGCCCTCGTACTCAAGCTGAAGAATCCAATGATGGAAAGCTCTGGACATTTGAACCGGTCGGTGGATTTTTTAATGCCAATCAGACAAGCATTGCGATTAGCACTAATCCGAATTCATGGCCTACTACTTGGCCGGATAAGATGGCAGATTCGGATGATCCCGGCTGGAAAGATTCTTGGAATGGATATTTTGGTAAGAGTGTTTTTTCTGCCGATCAGGAAAGTTATTATGTCATGGACGATAATAATGACGAAGAATATAATTATCGCTCAAATACTGCCGGTCGCGTCAGTGGATTTCCCGGTTATGAATTTAAACCGGATAGTACAGACATGACTCGAAATGGTCTGGGTCTGGAAGTAAAAGTCCGTGGAATGCAGTGGCAACAATTTCTTGCTTCTGATGTAATTTTTTGGCTATATGAAGTAACAAACACATCAACAACAGATTATAATAAAGTCACATTTGGGATGGTCTGTGGAACTTATCTTGGTGTAACCAGCACTGAAGACTATGGTGAATATGACGATGATTGGTCATTCTTTGATGTTGAAAATGATATTACTTATACCGGTGACTTTGATGAAAGCTGTAAACGAAATCCAAAATGGCAAGGTCCTGTTGGATTAGTCGGTTATGCTTTTCTTGAAAGCCCCGGCAATCAATATGACGGTATCGATAACGATGGCGACAATAGCGTTGAAACATATCCGGCCTTGGCTTTTTCGGCTCCAAAATTCACAGCAAGTGATTTTGATACGGTTGTTTACAATATGGGTGATCAGGTTGTGGTCATCGATAATGATTATAATCGTTCTCTTGTTACCATAACAACAGATCCTCAGGTAATTACAACACGGGGTATGACCATAACCATCGAACCGGGTGTAACACAACTCATCGAAGGAAATACGATCGATGAATTCTATAATGTTAATCAAAACGTTTATGATGGTATTGATAACGATCTTGACGGTTTGATCGATGAAAATTACATCTACCATTATCGCCAGATCCGTATGAAACAGGAAGCTGATAAATATGATATAGATAATGACGGTGATAAGGATGAGATCATCAATGTTGTTCTTTATGATCAATTGAATCCCGTATCTTATATTGATTATTTTACCGGATTAGGCGAGGGCGATCCCATGATCGATGAAAAACGTTCCGATGGCATCGATAATGATGGTGACTGGAACATGGCTTTTGATGATGTGGGTGCCGATGGAAAAGATAATACCAATGATTTCGGAGAAGGTGATGGTCTACCAACAGCCGGTGAACCGAATTTTGACGCTACAGATGTCGATGAATCTGATCAGATAGGTCTTTCTTCCTTTAATTATTTTACACCTTCTAATGAATATCCCATGGACGATGATGATCTGCTTTGGGAGTGGATGAAACCGGGATATTTTGATTTGCCTACCAATATTCAGAATGGCGAACCTGTTGCCGGTGAAGATGGCGATTTTATTTACGGTTCAGGTTATTTTCCGCTACGAGCAGGCGAAACCCAGCGTTTCTCTCTAGCTTTGGTCTACGGTCATGATATGGATGACCTTTATAAGAACAGACAAACCGTGCAAAAAATATATGACAGTGATTATCGTTTCCCATCACCTCCCGAAAAACCAATTCTAACGGTTGTGCCGGGTGACGGACAGGTAACCTTGTATTGGGATCGTGGAGCGGAAGCATCCATTGATCCGGTAACCAAAGAAAATGATTTCGAAGGTTACAAGATCTACAAAGCAACCGATTCGGATTTCAACGAACTCTATACCGTAACCAACGCAAATGGTGTTGTGACGGGTTATAAAGCTTTGGAACAATACGATCTTGATAACGATATCTCCGGCTTGTTCGAAGCAAAATCCGAGCTTTTTCAGGAAGCAGACGGTTATACCGTAAATCTTGGAGATAACACCGGTTTGCAACATTCTTATATTGATGATGATGTGGTCAATGGTAAACAATACTATTATGCGGTTGTTGCATATGACCGTGGTGATTCAGATGCGGATATTTATCCTTCTGAAAACACAAAGTTTATCTCCGTTCAGGCAGACGGTTCTGTGATCACGGATATTAATACGGCTGTCGTACGTCCTCAACCTGAGGTTGCGGGCTATGATGCCCTAAATGAGAGCACCATGCTTTATCATGAAAACGGTCCAGGTACCGGTGAGATAGCTTATAATGTTCTTGATGAAACAAAATTAACAGATCATACTTATCGAGTAAGCTTTACGGATACTAAAACAGATAGTATTGATAATAATGACAACGGTATTTTTGATCTTGAAGATCAATGGGAATACACACCGTATACAACTACATATACCGTTATGGATATTACAGGTTTTACCGAAACCGTGGAAGTGGATACCTCATATACTTATCTTGTAAATGAACATTTGATCTATAACAGTTTATTGATCGCTGAAGCGGATTATCCTGATGATTATATTGATATAGAAGAATTCGTCATAGATACACTTCGTGGTCGAATTAAATTGGTCGATGGCAGTGCATATGAAAAAGCTGACTATGTTCTGAACTATCAATATTATCCGGTCTATCAGAGTGCAAATATCTATGGGTCGCCCTACGCTGATGAAACTAAGGATTCCGATATTTTTGACGGAATTGAATTGGAATTCATAAATCATTGGTCACCTCAGAAAGATGAAACTGCAACCAGTTGGAATACAGTTGATGGCCGCTCAATGGATTTCTCAATGAACTCTTTTACCTCTGTTCTAAATGGCGATACCTTAGTCGGCGTTCCTTATCCTGCAGACTATGAAATGCGATTTACGGATTCCACCGTTGCTGGATATACAACACCACAAATTCTAATTGATGAACTCTATTCCGGTTTGCCATCATTCCTGCGACCCACTCCCATCAGTACAAATTTCTACTTGTACAATGTGATTGATTCAATGATTGTACCCTTTGTCTTTTCAGGCGGCAATAAGAACAGCTCTGATATTTATGAATTAACAAACGGCGCTATGCTGTCAACATTCTTTTACTTACCTGCTGATACGGATTCCACCAAGTCATACTACTCTTGGGTCATCACTTTTAGGAATCAAGGTACAGTTGATAGATTTAGAGATGGTGATATTTTAAGCATGATAACTGAAAAATCCTTCCGTAACGGAGATGTTTTTGAGTTTACAACTGAAGCACCCGAAGTTAATTCTGATCTGGCAACGAATTCTTTAGAGAATGTTCAGGTTGTTCCTAATCCCTATATTGTCGCGAATAATATGGAAGCGCCGCTTCCACCTGCCGTGACGTCCGGGCGAGGGGAGCGTCGTATCGAATTTAGAAAACTACCTACTGATGCAAAGGTTTATATCTTTACATCAACGGGTTCTTTAGTCAAAACCTTGAATCATGATGGCGATATTCACAATGGCACCTTGGCCTGGGATCTAAAATCCAGTGAAAATCTCGATGTTGCTTTTGGTGTTTACTTCTATGTGATCGAGTCCAGCGCGGGTAAAAAATCCGGAAAGGTTGGGGTGATCAAATGACAAGGAACAGGAATAATACTATGAAGAAATACATCTTTACTTCATTACTGATACTTGCCATTGGAAGCGGTCTGTTCGCACAAGATAAGGTCGGGACCACCGCGGCGAACTTTCTTAACATTCCCATTGGCGGTAAAGCAATCTCTATGGGTGGCGCGTATACGGCTATCGCTGATGATCCCACTGCATTGTTTTGGAATCCCGGTGCTATGTCACGGGTCGGCCGTTCTGATGTTTATACCTCAATTACAAACTATTTTGTCGATGCCCAGCATACCTGGTTCGGTGCACAATATATGCTGACTCCCAGCGATGCTATCGGTGTGAGCCTGAACAGCTTAAGCTATGGTGATTGGGAACCCGTAACAACAGTGGAAGCACCCGGTGGAACCGGTGAATACTGGCAAGCAAGCGATATGGCACTGGCAGTGAGTTATGCGCGAAATATGACCGACCGTTTTTCGATCGGCGGTAGTATAAAATACATTCACCAGCAGATATATAATGAAACGGCCTCAACAGTTGCAGTCGACCTTGGATTATTGTTTATTACACAATTCAATGGATTGCAAATTGGAGCAAGTATAAGGAACTTTGGCGGCTCGCTGGAAATGCGCGGTCGTGATCTTATAACTCAGGTTGATCTTGATCCGGAGAGCCAGGGCAACAATGAAAATATTGTATCTTACCTTAAAACGGATCAATGGGCTATTCCTTTGACCTACGTGATCGGTGTTTCCATGCCTGTGATCGATCGTGGCTGGAACCGACTTGTCCTGGCCGCTGACGTTTTGCGTCCGACCAATGACGCCCAGACACTGAATATGGGTGCTGATTGGCGTATTGCTGATATGGTCAGCATACGGGCGGGCTATCAATCATTGTTCAAAGCTGAAAGCGAGAACGGTCTTACGCTGGGTGTGGGTCTTGATTTGGAAATTTCCGGTATGGCGATCGTGTTTGACTACAGTTTTCAATATTTTGGTAAATTAGGGATGTTGAATACAACCTCTCTGGCATTAACATTCTGATAAGACAAAAGAATAAAGGCAAAAGATAAAAGTAAAGTTTAAAGTAAAATAATAGAGGCGTATCGCGATACGCCAATATGGAATCAAAATAGGGTTCCGCAAAAGAAACAAGAAACAAGAAAAATGAACATAAAACAAGAAAAGGAGAAAAAATGAAAAAAGTTCTTGTAATTTTAATGGTCATGTTAGCTACGTTTGCATTGGCAGATGTCAATGTCACTTACGTGGTTAACACCTCCACAGTCGGTGGTATGGGTGCAACAGACTCTACCTATGAAATTCTAATTTGTGGATCAGAGGTTGGTCCCGAAGGTACTGATAATTGGTACAACATTTTTACGACATGGGGCGATGATTCACCTCAAGCGGTCAATGTTGGTGGTGATTACTGGGAACATACCATTGCGTATCCGGATTCAATGATTGGTTGGCGCATGGCTTTGAAACTTCGCGTAAAGCCTGAAACTGCAGAAGCATTTGATTGGGAAAGTAACGATAATCGTATGTGGGTTCTTCCTGCAAGTGATACAACGATTGTAGCATATGTAAACAATAATTTTGATCCTCCTTACACTCCCTCAGATTCTGTTGATATTTTCTTCCGGATCAATATGAGTGCTAATGAAAACTACAATGCTGACAATGGCATGAGTTTTGTTGGTTCATTTCCCATAAATGGCTCAGGTACAAATATGTGGGTACCTGATACATATACTTTAACACAGGAAGGAACGTCTACTTTTTGGAACTATCACTTGAAATTAGATCCTTCATTTCTTCCTTTGACAGATCAAACGTACCGGTATGTAAATGGTCCAACTTGGGATGATAGTGAAAACCTAAATGGTGCTTACGGAGCGAGTGAAAACCGCAAGATCAGTCTTTCTGCTGCCGATACTACCATCACATGGGTATGGTGGAATGATGTCATTGGCGGAAACTTTGAAGGTGGCGATTCAGCTGACATCGTTTTTGGTGTTAATATGACTGATGCCGTTTCAAACAATGGTTTCGAAATTGGTGATACTCTTGAACTCCGTGTTGGTTATGAACTTAGCTCAACAGAAGTTGTTGAAGTAGAAATGCTTCAGGTTCTAGGAACTCAAATGTACACAGCTACTTTGACAGATCTTCATTTAGTATTTGGTGACTATCTGTATTACCAATACTATCTGATCAAAGATGGCGTTGAACAACGCGAAGTATATTATAACTTTGATTATGATGGTGATACGCCTTCAGCCGCTGAACGTCGTCGCATTATTATTGTTGATGGTGAAGAAGAAGTTGCTGATATCTCAGCTGATGGTGGCGACGAACGTCGTATGCCTTTCTTCCGTAATAATAATGAACTTGCTAGAGATGTAATCGTTCATGTTGAATGTGACCTTCGTCCGGCATTTGCGACTGTTTTAGGTGGTAAAACACTTGAAGATATTCAGGGTTCACAAGATATATCTTCTATCACACAGATCACAGGCGTTGCCATGAATGGTCCTTTGTCAAATACTGGTGAAGGTACATGGGCAGGCTGGGGTTCATCTTTGATGAGCGATACAACACGCAAGATGTGGGATGATGGAACACACGGTGATGCAACAGCAGGCGATACTATTTATACCATTACTTACTTCATGTCACCGGACAGTAACCATACTGTCGGTCAGGAATGTAAATTCGGTATCAATGGTGGCGACAATGAAGGTGGTGAAGGCGGTTATGGTAATAACCATATCGTCAATATTGATGACTCACAAGCTGAAAGCTATCTCTACATAGATTTTGGCTATGGTATCAATCCTACTTTCTACAGTGACTGGACACCGACACCCGGTGTTGGCGTAGAAGATGTTGTTGAGACATTTGTACTGGCTCAGAACTATCCGAACCCGTTCAACCCTGTGACGAATATTACCTTTGCCCTTCCGACAAGCTCTGATGTAAGCCTTACCGTTTACGACATGGCAGGTCGCATGGTCAAAACACTGGTTAACGGTTATGTCAACGCAGGTAGCTACGATGTTACCTTCGATGCATCAAACCTCGCATCAGGTGTTTACTTCTATCAACTATCAGCTGACAATACGAATATTGTTAAGAAGATGGTCTTGATGAAATAGTATTTCGTGACTCGTGAAGCGTGACTCGTAACGCGTAGCGGGATTACATAAAAAAGGGGCTCCGATATTTCGGGGCCCTTTGCTTTTGTGCATTAATTATTAGGAGGGAACGAGAGTAAGAGGGTACGAGAGGGCGAAAGAGGGCAAGAAAAGGAACTGTCATGCTGAGCGTAGTCGAAGCATCTATTCATGATGCAGAAGAGATATAAACGATGAATTATAAGAGATAAAATAAAAGAACTCCGGATTTAGAGGTTCTTTGCTAATTGCATTGATGATTACAAGTATATGAGAGAACGGAAGTGGTCCTTAAATTTATTTATTAAGTTATTCATTATATTAATTTAAGTCAAATATATCAATTATTTTCATATCTCTAATTTGAAATACTTTATTAATTTTTTCAGGGATGCCTAAAAGATTATTAACAGTAAATTCAACACGACAATTCCAACTATTATTTAAAATATAAGGTTTATACCATTGGATATAATTTAAACTTTTATAATCTTGCATGTTGTTTTTTAACCAATCGTCAATAATTTGTATTTTTCCTGTTAATGGATTATTTTCAGGCTTACTTCCAATTTGTTTAATATAATTCAGTTCCATCTCTTCGGTAGAGCATATAATTAGCTTTTCTTCTTCTTTCATGTTCCAGCCGCTAGTCCAACCAGTGTATCCATTATATTGAACCTTATACCATCCATTTAGCATTTTACCTTGCTGAACACCTTTTTTTTCTAAGATAATTAATTTTGTATTTTCAGGTATACGAGTAAGAACAGTATTACTATTCGGACTTGTAAGCAAACGACTATTCCAGTCAGTAGTTCTATATTCAGTATTTGATTCAGATAAAATATTTGTTGTTGATTTTTTAGATAAATCTTCATTTTGTGTTTTTTGCGAATAAATAGTTCCTATTAAAATAAAAACAGACGTAATAATTGTTATAATCACTTTTGTAGTTTTCATACTTTTTCTCCAAATAATTTGATTAACTACCCAAACTACACTCAAATTCGCGCCAAAGCAATAAATATAACCAGTGGAAATTACACAGTATATGAGATAGAATATATAAATATTGTTTTACAATTTACGTAATTGTCAATTGTCCTCTGTCAATTGTCAATTGATTTAAGAAATTCTCTCTTCCTCTTCGCATTCACTCCCGGCAGAGTGATCCATGGCGCCGAGGCCTTTCGCCATTCAGCGTAACGTGAATATTTTGTGAGTGTGATATTTTCCGCAAGATTTGTACTTCCGACGAACAGAAGGATAAGTACAGCAAATCCCAGCATGCTGAAATGCAATGTACCATTCATGTTGAAGAGATATAGAGCGACAACGACCCATTGTGAGAGCTCACAGACATAATTGGGATGTCGTGAGTGTTTCCAAAGTCCAAATGTATTGAACCCCAGTTGGTGGCGCGGGCTATCTTTAAATTCCTCGGAATCGCGTTCTGCATAATATTTGTATTGTTGGTTATCGGCGATCGTTTCCAGGATCAGGAACATAGCATGAAGGGCGAAAAGCAAATAATCCATACTGCCCAAAGGCGCATCGTATTGTCCGACAAAATACAAGGGCAGGGTGATCACAAAGACCAGGATCAATTGAATAGCGGATATAAAAAACAAATTGAACAGCTCAAAAACAAAGCGATTCGGGATCTTTTCACGCATGATCTCCCAACGATAATCTTCACCGGTGAAACCTTCTTTCCAGTTGAATCCATATCCACCGCGGCGGGCAAAATTCAAGGATAAGCGCAATGCCCAGGCGATTACAATGATGCCGGCGATCACAAAGCGCGGATTATGCATATAGTCCTGCATCCAGACAAGAACATATACGGCCGGTAATATGGACCAAAGTCGATCGACCGTAGAGTAATTACGGGTTAATAAACCATAAACGAATGAAACAACAATAGAAATGCCAAGAATACCTAAAGTAATCTGTAATGTTGTCATGTGTGCTCTCCCTATCCTGTGTATATATTTATGCAAGCCCTCCGCTTGCGATGAAAATATAAAAACAAAATATTAAAAGGCAAAAAGGTTTATATAAAACGATCCCAATCCCCGCTAGGGGATGAATCACATGATAAATGATCTTTAGGTATGTATGCATTTTGTCCTCCTGTAGAACCACGCTGTGGTTCGTTTGCTGATTGGTCAATAAGCTACTATTGTCGAACCCCGCTGGGGTTCTTTCTGTATCAAAAATTACACATATCGCAGATGGTATTCGTGTAATATCCCTGTAGAACCACGCTGTGGTTCATTTGCTAATTATCCTATTAGCTATTATTGTCAGACCCCGCTGGGGTTCTTTCTGTATCAAAAATTACACATATCGCAGATGGTATTCGTGTAATATCCCTGTAGAACCACGCTGTGGTTCATTTGCTAATTATCCTATAGCTATTATTGTCAGACCCCTCTGGGGTCTTTGAAAATTGTTTATCCATCTCAATTTACATACTATTCATCCCCGTTAGGGGATTCACAAAAAAAACATATTATCTACCATCCATAACCGAACCACAGCGTGGTTCTACAACATCCCCGTTAGGGGATGAATAACCATAACAATGTTAACAATAAACAACCAAATATTATCCCCGCTAGGGGATAAACAATCATAGCAAATTATCAACCACCCATAACCGAACCACAGCGTGGTTCTACAACATCCCCGCTAGGGGATAAACAATCATAGCAAATTATCTACCGTTCATAACCGAACCACAGAGTGGTTACCAATCCCCGCTAGGGGATAAACAACCGTAAAACGTATTAACAACAAATAATTTAACATATTCAATCCCCGTTAGGGGATATACAGAAATAGACCATAGATATTCCAGTAAACACCGAACCGCAGAGCGGTTACCAATCCCCGCTAGGGGATAAACAACCGTAAAACGTATTAACAACAAATAATTTAACATATTCAATCC
The DNA here is from genome assembly GCA_964395205.1 of uncultured bacterium. Classification (GTDB taxonomy): domain Bacteria; phylum Fidelibacterota; class Fidelibacteria; order Fidelibacterales; family Fidelibacteraceae; genus M50B103. The sequence continues at coordinate 35,931 of CAYNBL010000003.1, forward strand.
CCGTTAGGGGATATACAGAAATAGACCATAGATATTCCAGTAAACACCGAACCGCAGAGCGGTTCTACAGTCAAAATAAATATTTTTTATCGAAACTAATTTTAGCTTCTTGTAAATGTCTAATATATTCCATTTTGGAATTTTCTTTTAAATGATGTGATTCTTGGTTTTTTATATATTCGATTAACGTATTTAAAGAATCTTCATTATGAGTAATTGCGGCATATCCGGATTGCCATCCATTAAAATTTACAAATAGTATTTCCTTCTTAATATATCTCGTTGACATAAGCTTAATATCATGAATTAAATCTGAAAGCGCTACAGACGGAAACAAGGAAAATGCTAAATGTATATGGTCTTCTGTTCCGCCAATTTGATAGCAATGGCAATCTTTATTATTTAAGATGCCATAGATATATTTATACAATTTCTCTTTTCCTTCTTTCTGAATGGTTTTTCGATTATTTCTTGTGTGAAATACAACATGGTAGATGATTTTTAGGTATGTATGCATTTTGTCCTCCTGTAGAACCACGTTGTGGTTCGGAATATAATTTATCCTAAACTATTATTGTCGAACCCCGCTGGGGTTCTTTCTATATCAAAAAATTACACAAACCACCGATAGGTATTCGTATTATATCCCAGTAGAACCACTCTGTGGTTCATATGCTAATTGGCTTATTAGCTATTATTATCAGACCCCTCTGGGGTCTTTGAGAATTGTTTAGCTATCTCAAATTATATATTCCCAATCCCCGTTAGGGGATTTACAGAAATAGATCATAGATCCTCCAAATAATATAGAACCGCAGCGCGGTTCAACAACATCCCCGCTAGGGGATGAATAACCATAACAATGTTAACGATAAACAACCAAATAATCAAACGTCACAATCCCCGTTAGGGGATATACAGTCATAGCGCCAAGCTATATCATCAATAACCGAACCACAGCGTGGTTCAACAACATCCCCGTTAGGGGATGAATAACCATAACAATGTTAACAATAAACAACCAAATATTATCCCCGCTAGGGGATAAACAATCATAGCAAATTATCTACCGTTCATAACCGAACCACAGCGTGGTTCAACATCCCCGTTAGGAGATGAATAAGTTGTACGAAATAAGCATCAACCATCAATTTATAGATTTCATATATACCACAGATCATCATCCGGGAAAATCCCTTTTCTCATGAGATAACGTTCATGTTCCTCTCTGGCCATACGTGTTTGTTCGGAATATTCATCCGTTTTCTCAATAAAATCTCTGAGAAAATCCATAGAATGAATGGAATGAGTGTAAGCCCAGTATCCCTTTTCCCAACCCGAAAAATCTTGTGCAAACTTATTTTCTTTGATGTAAGTCTCGGTTGATGTTTTTATGTCTTTGACCAACTTCGAAAGAGCAATGTCAGGATTAAGGGAAAATAAGATCTGGAGAGTAGCTCCATGTATGCCAAGGCTATAAATTTGGCATTTCTTGTTTTCGAGTATCTCCGAAAGATAATTTAACAGTTTCTTGTTCTTGCTCAGAACCATCTCTCTGTTTTTATCTTGTGGCTGGATCATGAGATGATAGGCAATACCTAAAGATAATTCCATAATAACCCCTCGCTTTTTGAACAATATACTTCAAAGTAAAATGTATTTCAAGCAGGGGAAACTTACTGTGACTGACATCACAAAAATTAAAAAACCGATCCTTATTCTGCTTAAGTATTTTCCACTTGAATAAGTACATGAAAAACCATAATATATAAACTGAATTATATGAGAAAAAATCAAGGGAAAACGATGAAAAAGATTGCATATTTTCTATGCCTTTTAGCAGTATTCGCATACGCACAAAATCCGGTATATTCCGAACCGGCATTTGCTACGATCAATGATTCAATAACCATTTATTATGATGCCACTCTGGGAAATCAGGCTCTTAAAGATTTTACGGGTGATGTATATGCTCATACGGGTCTGCTCACAAAAGGAAGTGAAGATGATGGAGATTGGAAATATGTCTGGATGGCTTGGCCCGGTGGGGGAACTGCCAATACTGATAAAAATAAATTAACACGAATTTCTGCAAATCTTTATAAACTCGTGATCGGTGATATTCATGAATATTATGCTTGTCCTCAAGATACCGTGATCGAACAACTGGCTTTTGTTTTCCGTAATTCAACCGGAACAATTGTAGGAAAAGGTACTGGGGATGCGGATATTTTTCTACCCCTATATGAACCCGGTATAACCTCAGCTATTTTTGAACCTGCATCAAGCCTCGACTACGGCGAACAGGAACGTTCACCCGTTTTTATTTCTTCTTTATCTACAGAAAGTATTCGTGTGGTTGTTGGAGTGAGTGAACAAGTAAATTCCATCATGTTGTATTTGAACGATACATATCTTTTCTCGGTAAGTAACACAGATAGTTTGGATAGACCTATCTCTCCCGCTTCATTGAACCTGGGACTGAACTACTTGTATGCGATGATCGCTCAAGGTGGTGCATTTGTGGATACCACGAAAGCGGTTTGTCTTGCCGTTTACACTGAAAATGAAGAAACGCGTCCCACCAATATTAATGATGGATTAACGGTTGATGGTTCAACTGTTTCTTTTTCACTTTTTGCACCCTATAAGAATTTTGTATATCTCCTTGGTGATTTCAACGATTGGAAAGTTGACCCCGCTTACCAAATGAAAAAGGATGTTCGTTCGGTTGATTCTACCGTATTCTGGCTCACCCTAACCGATATGCCCGATAGCCTGATAGGATTTCAATATTATGTTGATGGTGAGATCCGTATCGCGGATGCCTACAGCCAATTGATTCTGGATCCTTGGAATGACGATTGGATATCAGAAACGGTATATCCCAATTTGAAACATTATCCAGTCGGTAAAACCGATTTTCCCGTTGGCGTGGTTGATTTGAGACAATTGCCAACCTTTAGCTGGACGGATGAGAGTTTTGTGAAACCGGGCAAAGATGATTTGGTAATCTATGAATTGTTACTCCGCGATTGGAGCTACGCACATTCATATCAATCTCTTATCGACTCAATTAATTATTTTAAGCGATTGGGTATTACGGCGATCGAACTCATGCCGGTCTGCGAATTTGAAGGCAATGAAAGCTGGGGTTACAATCCTTCATTCTATTTTGCCCTTGATAAATACTACGGTACAGCGACAAAATTCAAAGAATTTGTCAATCTCTGCCATGAGAATGGCATTGCCGTGATCCTGGATGTGGTCTATAACCATGCAACAGGCCAAAATCCCATGGTCCGTTTATACAACGAAGGCACTTACGGTGCCCCGACATCAGCCAATCCATGGTTCAATACAGTCGCCAAACACCCTTATAATGTTTTCAATGATGCAAATCATGAGAGCGTCCACACTCAATATATGCTCGATCGCGCAAATATATTTTGGCTTGAAGAATACCATGTAGATGGTTTTAGATATGACCTTTCAAAGGGTTTTACACAAACCAATTCTGGTTCTAATGTTGGCTATTGGGGTAATTATGATGCCAGTCGTGTTGCTATTCTTAAACGAATGGCAGATCTTGTATGGGGTGTTGATCCTACAGCTTACATCATCCTTGAACATTTTTCAGATAACAGCGAGGAAATTGTTTTGTCCGACTATGGCATGATGCTTTGGGGTAATGGAAATCATAATTATTGTGAAGCTTCAATGGGGTATTTGGGATCATCAGATCTTTCGGGGGTTAATTCTGCCTCACGCGGTTGGAGCTGGCGTCATCTTGTTGGATACATGGAAAGCCATGATGAAGAACGCATGATGTATCGAAATAAAGAATATGGTAACAGCAGCGGTACCTATATAATCAAGCTCGAAGATATCGCTTTGGACCGCGTAGAATTGGCTGCTGTCTTTTTCCTGAGTATTCCGGGTCCCAAGATGATCTGGCAATTCGGTGAACTGGGTTATGGTTATTCCATTGAATACAACGGGCGAACAGGGAAAAAACCGATCAAGTGGGATTATTATGATGATCCGGATCGACGCGATGTTTATAATTTGTTTTCTGTGATGAACTTTTTAAGAGCGAATTATAATGTTTTTGGTGCGGCATCAAGTGTAAATCTGGATGTAGGCAATAATGTTGCCACGAAACGCATTAAATTAACTGCGAATATAAATGCCGTGGTTTTAGGTAACTTTGATGTCGTCACACAAACTGCTACACCGGCTTTTCAACATGCCGGAGTATGGTATGAATATTTCAGAGATGATACGCTTTCCGTAACGAATACAAACGAAGGTATTGTGCTGGCACCCGGTGAATATAGAATATATACCGACCAGAAACTTTTGGAATCACCCGTGTCTCTTGATAAGGTTATGCCACGTTCATTTGCTTTAAAACAAAACTATCCGAATCCTTTTAATCCAATAACAACGATTGAATATATCCTTACAGCGGACAGTGATGTAGAACTATCTCTTTATGACATCAATGGACGAAAAGTCATGGATTTTGTGAATAGCTATCAACAGGCAGGTGATTATTCGATGCAGATCGATGCATCTGGACTTGCCAGCGGTGTATATATGATCAAACTTCGTTCCGGACGGCATAGTGAGACCCGGAAAATGCTTTTACTGAAATAGGAGATATTGATGGCTATTGTTCTATCATTTGCCTCTTTGTGTATTTTACTGGTGATCGGCAAAGTTTTACGGGTAAAGATCAAAGTACTGCAGCGCTTGTATTTACCTGCGGCGGTAATTGGCGGACTGATCGGTCTGATCATTATTCAGTTAACAGGTGATGTTATGCCTGCAGGTGTCACTGCTGGTTGGAACAAACTTCCCGGTTTCCTGATCAATATTATCTTTGCTTGTCTTTTTCTTGGAATGAAGATCCCCAAGCTTTCAAGTATCTGGAAACAAAGTGGTCCTCAGCTTGCTTACGGACAGATCGTTGCTTGGGGTCAATACGTTGTAGGTATTGGTATATCATTGCTTGTAATTGCCCCTTTGTTCAAATTACCGCAATATTTTGGTGTGATCATACCTATTGGTTTTGAAGGTGGACACGGAACCGCTGCCGGCTTGGCCGAATTGTTCAAAACTTACAATTGGGCGGAAGGACGCGATTATGCACTGACTTCAGCAACTCTTGGAATTATCTCCGCTATCGTCGTGGGAACCTGGTTGGTCAACTGGGCTGTTCGCCGCGGATATACAAAAAAACTTAAAAAAATAGAAGATATACCCGAAAGCAATGTAATCGGTATCTATGAACCGAAAGACCAGCCATCTGCAGGTAAACAAACCGTGTCGCCGGCTTCGATAGATACACTTGCTTTACATATCGCGGTGGTCGGTATTGCCATTTTTATCGGATATCTGCTGAAACTTGGTTTGAGCGGTATTGAGTCATTATTCCCGGTCATGCAAGAAAACGGAATTCTCTCCGCCTTTCCACTATTTCCTTTGTCTATGGTCGGTGGATTGCTCGTCCAATTATTTATATCAAAAGTATTGAAAAAAGACAGTATTCTCGATCGTGATATTTTACAGCGTGTATCTGGAACCGCACTTGATTTTCTTGTGGTTTCCGCGATCGCAATGATTAATTTATCTATTATTTCAGCACAGATTGTTCCTCTGCTCATTGTTGTCCTGATCGGAATTCTGTGGAATGTATTTTGCGTCATGTTCTTGGCAAAACGCTTGCTCCCGGATGCGTGGTTTGAGAGAGCGATCGCTGAAATGGGACAATCCATGGGTGTTACGGCTACCGGACTTTTATTATTGCGTGTCGTAGACCCGGAGCAGGAAACCCCGGCGTATTCGGCATTCGGTTATAAGCAGTTGTTGCATGAACCCTTTATGGGAGGCGGTATTTGGACATCTATTGCATTACCCTTATGTATCATGAGCGGATCTTGGACAGTATTTTTTATCGCATTGACTGCGATAGCTGTTTGGCTTCTTGTATGGACCTTGCTTTTTAGAAAAGACATCGTTGCCGGCCGACAAGATAATAGCTGACAGAATTATAATTATTTTTTATATTTATTCGCAAACGAATAAAGGATACTTATGAAACGACCACTCATTTTTATACTCATATTATTTTGTTTTGGCACTTTATCTGCGCTTGAGTTATCTCATGCGGAACCGCCGAACTGGTGGAACGATATGGAGCATGATACTCTGAAGATCCTTGTTTTTGGAGATGACTTTACGGGGTGGCAGGCGAGTGTTAAGTCCAATAATGTCAAGTTGCTCCATAAAACACCTTACCCGGATTCTCACTATTACGGTTTAACACTAAAAGTAAAGAGAGCGGGAGACTTCACGATCGATTTTAAGCATCCCAACGAGGATGTGACGGTAAAATTACTTTACTCCATAGAAGAACGAAAACCCTATACGATCAAAAGCATTGACGGATCTGATGTCGTTTATCTTTTAATGCCCGATCGATTTGCGGATGGTGATAAAGACAATAATGATATCCCGGGACACAAAGACCCTATCCGACCCGAACATCAGTGGGGGAGGCGTGGCGGTGATATCCGTGGTGTTATTGATCATTTGGATTATCTTGAAGAATTGGGTATCACGGCCTTATGGATGACCCCGATATACGAAAATAATTATATCAACTGTTATCATGGTTATTCGCCAACCAATTCCTATGCCATCGACCCGTTCATGGGAGATTCCGATACTTATCATGAACTTGTGGAAGCTTGTCACGAACGCGGCATCAAAGTGATTCAGGATCATATTGTAAATCATATAGCGCCCACACATCCATTAGCCGTAAATCCTCCTTCGGCGGAGTGGCTCAATGGTAGTTTAAATGATCATGAAAGATGCAATTATCGCATTCTTGATATAACAGATACCTATGGTTTACCTTATCGAAGAGAATTTCCCATAAAGGGTTGGTTTGCAGGATATCTTGCCGATATGAATATGGCAAATCCCGATGTTGTGGATTATTATAGTTATCATGCCATTTGGTGGATAGAGACCATGAAATTGGATGGGCTTCGTGAAGATACCTATGCTTATTCCGACTTCGAAGGATTAAGTCGATGGGCAAAAGCTTTGAAACATGAATATCCTGATCTTTTCCTTGTCGGAGAGATCATGGACTTTGATCGCACCCGCTTATCCTACTATTTTAATCATGGTCAAAAGAATTATTTGTCATCGATCGCAGATTTTGGATTTTCGAGTGAAATATATCAATTGATCGTAGAGAATAAGCCTATATCCGAATTCTATCGAGAAATGGCGAATGATTTTATTTACAAAGATCCCAATATGATGCTGACATTTCTGGATAATCATGATATGGGTCGCTTTTATTCGGCTGTGCGTGGTAATATGCAAAAATATTTTAATGCTTATACCTTGCTCTTTGGAATGCGTGGCATACCTCAATTATACTATGGAAATGAGATCGGTATGTTAGGTGGTCATGATCCCGATAATCGGAATAAATTCCCGGGTGGTTTCGGATCATCATTGCATAATGCTTTTATTGAAGCAGGACGAACTGATGAAGAAAATCAAATCTTTAAACAGATGAAAGCCTTTACTAAAGTTAGAAGAGATTTTCCTGAAATCTTTGATGCTCCTATGGTTCATGATCTTGTAAATGATATTTACATGGTCAGCCGAAGAGATCCGAAAAGTGGGAATACGCTTCTTTTGGCTTATAATTCCGGAAGAAAAACACAAGAAGCAAATTTCGAGGATATTGTTACGGGTCAATTCAGTGAATATGTAAGAATTAAAATACCGATAAAAGGCGAGATGAAGATCGACCTAAAAAGGAATTCTCTGGTTCTGCCGGGAAGTGAATCTATGATGGTGGTGTTGAAGAAGTTGATAAGTCGATAGTTGATGGTTGATAATATTTTGTCATCTCGACCGAAGTGGAGAGATCTCAAATTACGGAAATAATTGATGGTTGATGAGTCGATAAGACGATAAGACGATGGGTTGAGTGGTGAGAGTATTATGTCGGGTGACTTTCAGCAAGAGTAGAATTCGGCGCTTGAATTTATTAAAAGAAGAATTTTTTTAATTGATTGGAATTTAAATTCCACATGATAAAACAAGCGGATTATTATAATAAAATGAATAAAAAAGGGCTGAGAACAGCCCTTTTTTTTTAAATGAATAAGTATTTGTGGATCAGAATAGGAAGTTTTCAACTAATTTGCCGATATTCCCAACATTCGTCAGAGTATAGATTACTTGCGTGCCGTTTCTTTTCCCTTTGATAATACCAACGGCTTTCATTTTAGCCAAATGCTGAGAAACAGTGGCTTGAGGAATATCTAAGCAGGTTGTCATATTACCCACATTAGATGAACCTTCTTTAGCAAGTCCGCGCAAGATACATAGGCGAACAGGATGAGCGATCGCTTTTAATATCTCAGCTTTCTGTTCAAACTTTTCGTAGTCTTTGCTAGGCATATGCACCCTTTCGTTATAATGTTATTTGCTAATGTATATATTTTATATACTGATGTCAAGCATATTAAACAATAATGCTTATTTACTAAGTTTAAAATATATATTAGCCCTTCAATAAAATAATGATTATATTTATTTAATAATTTTCGGGAGGTTAGTTAATGAAAAAGAATACATTACTTTATGTGGCGGCCATATTAGCTGTAATAGGGATAGTTTACAGTATATTTGCCTTTGATAAAGCATTTCCCATCGTAAATGTCAAGATCACAGCAGATAAAAATGATATTTTACAAAGATCAGATTCATTGACAACATACTATGCATTAATGGATTCCAACTATCAATCTGTTGTTGGATTTGACACCGATTCACGTTTCAAGAATTATGTTGAGCTCGAGGGTGGAGGAGTAGACACCTTTCAATATGTAGTGAACACAGGTGTTTATCATCCTTATACCTGGGCTGTACGTCAATATAATATCAACGAAATCAAGGAATGTAAGTATGTTTTTTCACCTCATGGGCAATTTCTGGGTTTCAAAGTTATTTTACCCGATAGTTTACCCGGAGCAAATATTACTGAACCTGATATTGAAGGAATTATAAATGCCAAAAGTGGCATGAAAGATTTAATACCGGATCTTACGCTTTACACACTGATCGAGGAGAGTTCAGAACTAAAAGAAGGTGGACGACGTGATCATGTTTTTACCTATGAGCTGAATGATGCCGGTGTCGGTGAGGCTTTATATCGTTTCAAAATAGGAATTAGCGGAGATGAATTGACCATGGCAGTACCTGCAGTCAAGATCCCCGATGCATTTGATCAGCGTTATGAAGAAATGCGTTCAGCCAATAAAACCATATCTTTTGTCGGTCAGGCTATCATGTTGTTGCTTTACGGGATTTTTGGGGTTGGCTTAGCTATATTTTTTATGATACGCAAACGGACATTGCTATGGAAACCACCATTAAAGTGGGCAATTGCGATCGGGCTTGCCATATTTCTTGCTTATCTCACAATGATCTCTCTTTCATGGTTTAGTTATGATACATCTTTATCGTCAGGACAATTTCTTTTCCAACAGGTATTCTTTGCCTTATTGAACGGACTTTTGATCGCCGTGATCTTTTTTGTATCTGCAAGTGCCGCAGAAGGATTGGATCGCCAGGCATTTCCCGGACATATTCAATTTTGGCGCTCATGGTCTCCCACGGTCGGGGCATCTAAAGAGATTATGCGTGAAACCATATTCGGCTATCTTTGGGCATTCTTTATGATTGGATTTATTACTTTTTTCTATTGGATCACCAATCATGTTTTTCATTGGTGGAGTCCGGCTGAAAATATGGTGGACCCCAATGTTCTTGCTTTGCCATTGCCTTGGCTTTTACCGGCAGCACAATCTTTGCAGGCGGGTTTTTGGGAGGAAACTTTATTCCGTGCCATACCCCTTGCCGGAGCTGTCCTGATCGGAAAGAATTTCAAACGAAAAGGTGTTTGGATCGCTATTGCTCTTGTACTTCAAGCCGCGATATTTGGTTCAATGCACGCCAATTATGCTCAGCAACCTGCGTATGCCCGTATAATTGAAATGCTCATACCTTTTCTTATTTATGGATTGATCTATATGAGATGGGGCCTGTTACCGGTCATTATCTCTCATTTTGTCTACGATATTGTGCTTATGGCTATGCCGATATTCCTTCTTGCCGCACCCGGTATATGGATACATCGAATTCTGGCTATTCTTGCAATGCTGATACCTGTTTTTGTTGTGACCTATCGTCGCATGAGGGCCGGTTCCTGGTATACGATCAAGGAATCTGACTTGAATTCAGGCTTTATCGTCCCGGAAGTAAAAAAAGAGCTAAAAGAAAAAACGGAAGTAAGTTCCGTAAGTCGTGAGCTTCCCATATATATTGCTATTCTTTTGATCGTTGTCGGAGCTACTCTTTGGATCATCCTGACCCCTTTTCAACAAGATGTCCCAAGACTGGAAATTGATCGTGAACAAGCAATTGAAATCAGCGATGCGTTTATTGCTGAGCATTATTCGGGAACTGATTCTCTTGATCTGAAACCCCATGTCCGGATAGAAGGTGGCATAAGTCGGGGCAGTCGCTTTGCCTGGGAAAACAGTGATAGAAAATTGTATCGCGAATTATATTCATCTGTATTAGCGTCAAATTATTATATCGTGACCTATAAGACTTTTAAAGGAGATGTTGTTACTCGATCGGAGACAATTGATATCAAGGTCGGTCGGGATGGGGCAATTCTTGGCTGGCTGCATAATGTTCCGGAGCCAAGACCGGGTGCAGCGCTTGAAGAATCTGAGGCAAAGATGATAGCCGAAAATGCTATTGAAACTTATTTCGGTAAAGATATTGATGAATTGGAAGTTGCAAAAGTAACCCCGGAAAAACGCAAGGCTCGTACAGACTGGTCCATTATTTACCGGGATGTAAATACCGGACTTAAAGAAGGTGACATCCGCTATGTTGCCACGATCAGTGGTGATGAATTGAGTGGTCTAAAAACTACGATCCATACGACCGAAACCTGGGATCGCGAGCAAAAGAAAGCCGGTTTATTGCGAGGTATTCTGTTTGCTATTTCAAAGGTTATTATGTTTGGCATGCTCATTACAGTGTTAATACTTGGGATTATTGCCTGGACAAAAAAACAGTTCAATGTCAAAATATTCCTGTATTTCCTTGCCGGTTTTGCTTTCATAACCTTGTTGCAAGGTGTATTGATGGCCAATACGATCATTGGACAATATCCTACATCTGAACCCTACTCGAATTTGATGCTGATGTTAGTGATCTCACTTTTACTGGGTAGTGTATTTTCAGCATTTTTATATGCCATTCCTATTGGCTACATGGCTCGAATTCCTTTACATGTTCAACGAAATGAAAATGTGATCGGAGTTAAAGGTGTTGGTTTAGGGTTGCTGCTTGCAGGTGTGATAGCATTTGCACAGGGAAATATATTCAAAGAAACACCTGTTGTGATCCCCCTCATTGATCTGGAATCCACCTCCCCAATATTATCATCATTACTGTCCGCTATTGAAAATTATTTTATTACTTTTGTTCGTTTAATGGTTCCCTTCATTATAATTGATCGTTTAAGTGCGATGTGGCAGAAAAAGAAGATCATCTCTCTTGTATTACTGTTTCTTGTAGGATTTTCTTTTGTGGGCAAACTCTCAATTGGATGGTGGCTACTTGGAGGTACCGTAAGCGGACTTCTTATGATCGCATTATACCTTTGGGTATTGCGCTATAACATGATCTATATCCCGGTTATGGCTGCTACGATCATATTGGCCGAGCTTATACAATATCTATTGATCGATCCTACTGTTTTAACACTTTATCATGTCATTATAACGGCTATTGTTACTTTATTGCTTGCAATATTTACCGGTTCCGGAATGTATAGGCTAAGATTGCTGCAACCGAAGAAAAGTAAACAGTAGGGTGAAAAGAGAATAATCCGTGATCGGGTAAACAGAATATTCAGTAGCCTTGAATTTGAGTCAGGGCTACTGAACCTTAAACCTTCTCAATCATTACGGAACCTTTTCCATTGTATTTTATTTGAATAACACATAGTTTTTGAACGATGCAAAGAATCAAGAAAACATATATAATCTTTTCAATCATTCTGATAGTTTTATCTAGCGGGCTTTTTGCACAATGGATGGATAAAAAATGGAAAATTGGTCCGGAATATAAGATCGAATATGTTGTCAAACCTTCTACAGAGCTAGGAAAAGGCGAACTCAGTATTATGCTGAGTGTACCTTATGATGAGATTCATTTCGTTAAGCAAAATTCACAGTTCAAAGGACGTTTTGATATTTCTATCATGATATTTCAAGGAAAAGAAAAACGTGTAAGCGAAAGCTGGATCGAAAAACTGTCGGTTAATGAATTTAAATTGACCAATTCCCGTAAAAAGACAATAGAAATGCATAAAAGATATATTCTTGCTCCGGATAAATATCGACTTGAAGTACTTATCACAGATCTGAAAACTCAGAACCGCCGTAAGCAGGTAAAAGAGATCGATATGAGCGAATTGAGCAAGGGTTCCTGGATGATGGGTGATCTTTATTTTATGAATGATTCTTCTGCTCTAAAAGATGGCACCGACATGCCGGAAGCTATTTATGTGGGCTTTACTGCTTCGGGTGTTAAAGGAAATTATCCCTTCACTTATGTCCTTCAATCGCGCGATAAGACACTTAAGAAAGGAAAATTCGAGATAGAGCTCGTAAAAGAAAGACATGAGTATATATTCCCCGTCCGAACGGCGGACCTGAACTATAATCAATATTTTTTGACATTAATAACTGTGATCGACAGCACAGAGTATAAACGCAGTATTCCACTAAGAGTCCAATGGAGCGGAACGAGTTCACTTATCCCTAATCTTGAAGAAGCTATTGAACAAATGCGTTATCTTTCGCATACCGGATATTTCCCCGCGCGAACTTACAAAAAGATTGTGAACGCGGAAGGTGATGAGCAAAAAGATTTTTTTACCGAAACCTGGAAAAACATTGATCCCACACCGCATACCGAAAACAATGAATTGATGAATGAATATTATTATCGTATTCATGTGGCAAATCAACGTTTTTCGGGACACCGTGAGGGTTGGCGTTCGGATCGGGGAATGATCTACGTTATCTATGGTGACCCCGATGCCGTAGAAGAACACAACATGGAGATTGACACAAAACCCTATATGATTTGGTATTATTATTCTGTTAACCGGAGTTTTATTTTTATTGATTACACCGGTTTTGGAGATTACCAATTATCGGAACCCTTAAGCGAGTATTAATGGACAGATTTAGAAAGAAAATTGACAGGATCGATGAGCAATTGGTCAAATTGTTGGATGAGCGTATGAACTTGGCTTTCGAATTGGGAAAATTGAAGAAATCCGAAGGTCGTGGTGTTTTTGATGCTAATCGCGAAGAAGAAGTTTTTAATAAACTTCAAGCTTTACCAAAACAAACCATTCGGGACGACGAAATTAAAGAATTATACGAACAGATTATACGTATCTCCCGTTTGCATGGTGAGCGCGGAATGCGTTGACCTGAGCTATGTTCAATTTTGACCTTACAGCTTCGAAGATCGTTTGGGTGCTTGCCGCTCTGCTTGCTTTCTATGCAATCTATTGGCTTATTCGAAATCTAAAAGATACCTACTATCCCTCACCAATAAAAATTATTCTTGTAATCCTGCGCACTGCGGCACTTGTAATATTCATTATTATTTTTCTCGACATTAAGATCACACATATTCGTGATCGACAGGTTGAGCCGGAGGTCGCATTTTTATGGGATCTTTCTCAAAGTATGAACAAAGCAGGAAACGAAGCTTTTCAGGTTACGGATATTCTGCGTTCTCCAACTTATCGTGCACTTGATCGCCAAACAAATATTTCCCATATTACCAACATGCAAGATCCCATGATCGTGACAGAAGCACAATTGCGAGCGCTTCCTGTAGAAGAAGCCATCTCAGATAATGGCAAATTATTCAGATATGCCGAAAAGCAAACGCGATTTCGTGAATTGGTACTTATCTCAGATGGCCGATCATATATCGGGGAATCTTTAGGCACGATACAGCTTTCCGATAAACTCGTCGTGCATACAATTGGAGTCGGAAATGATCCTGAGGAAGAATTATTGCAGCTAAGATCGCCCCGTTTTTCAGATCATGTTTTGCAGGGTGATTCTATAGCTCTTACTTGGTCTTTGGAAAACCCTTCTGAGAAAAGGATACAAACAAAATTGATCATAAAAAATGACGATGGTGCTGTTTTTAAGCAGGACGTTGATATTTCGGCCCAGGGAATGATGGTCTATGAACACACCTTTGCTCCCTTGCCCGAAGGATCGTCCACATGGACCTGGTCTCTTGAAGAAGACAATGAACAAATTGAAATAGGCTCTGAAAATTTATATGTGCATCCATCAGCTATCCGTATTGTGATCCATGCCGACCCACCGGATCAGGATATTGCAATGATCTCAACAGTATTATCAAATATTGAAGGTCTTGATATCTTTAAGGATAAAGACTGGAAAATGGCTTTTCCCGATAAAAAGCCCGATCTATTGATCCAGTCGTGGAATCCCGATACACAGTCGAAAATATATCAGGATATTCCTTCTATACTTTTCTATCGGAATATTAAAAATAACTATATTACAAGTGGTGAACTATCATCCAGTGGATTACAACCTTATATCTATTTTGATCCCGATCCTATTACAAATGCCCGATACTGGAAAACCTTGCCGCCAATTCAGGTGGCAAATTATAAAGGTGAGGGTTCTGTCGTTCTGGAAACGGGCGGGGGAAGACCGGTCATTCTTGAAAATGCAAAGGACCAAAGCTGGATCATTGCGGCATCAGGACTTTGGCGTTGGAATCTTGCCGGTTTTGAAAAGAACTGGGATGGCATTTACACACATCTGATCAAAGGAATGGTGGATGATCTAATACGACGAGGTGGGAAAAACTATATCGCTCTTGATGAAAAGATCTACTCCGGAATTGCCTATAAGCCCATTAATCTAAGAGTAGAACAATATAATCTTGAGTTACTCGATCGAAATGAGATAAGTTTGTATGTAAGCTTAATGGATAGCAGTTATGAGGAGATTCATCGCAAAGAATTGGATATCCTGATAGATAATATTACATCATTTACTCTCAAAGAAGCCGGTGAATATATTGCCAAAGCCGAAATATTTACACATGGCATGCTTTTGGAAAGTGATACGGCAAAAATACTGATAAAAGAAAACGATATGGAAAATCTTCTGACAGGCTGTGATGTCGGGATATTAAAACAGCTGGCTGAACGCCATGGCGGAACTTATGTGCATATCAGTGATCTTGATAGTCTTCAACAGATCATTTCTACCGATAAAAGATGGGAACAGGTATCACGGGTGTTTATTGCACGAAGATCATACCTGCTATATGCATTGATGTTCCTTATGCTTTGTGCCGATTGGATTTTAAGGAAGCGGAATGGGGGGATGTAAAGCCGTGAGACGTAAGACGTGAAATGTAGTGGAGGGCAGGAAGTAACAAGAGAGAACTGTCATCCTGAGCGTAACCGCCAGCTGGCGGATTCCAGCCTTCGTTCGTTTACCGACGAACTATGGCATGGCGCGGCGACACGGCACGGCGGAGGACAGGCAAAGGACAAAGGACAGTTGACAAAGGACAATTGAATTAAGTGTAGGGAACAGGCACGCCTGTTCCGTTTTTTATATTTAATAATAATCATTTGATTAAGCGTGTTTTTCGATATGATCTAAGATTTGGGGCACAGTATGGTCGTTTTTTGGTCAGTTTTTGGGCAACGCGAAGTACAAAAGAGCGCATAAAAAGTTAAATGATACAAGCGGGAGAGGGAGAGTTTACATCCAACTGTCTGAATAATGGGGGAGGTCAAACATTAAAAAATAATAACAAAAACTATTTACAATTAAGACAATAATTATTACAATAGAATTATAAATAATAAGTGGAGAAAAATGTGTCTAAAAATAATATTATATTAATTATATTATTTGCAATAATATTATGTAATTGTGATCGAATTTCAGTTAAAAATACGCCTGTAGCTGCAATAAATTGTAATGATTCAACATTTCAAGTTGGTAATTATTGTGTCTTTGATGCCTCAAATAGCTGTGTTGGTAGCGGCGATACGCTTATTTATAATTGGGAACAGGACGATAGCAATCCTATACCGATTAATATTTTTGAATTGATGCATGATAAAAAGAGCTCAATTGGATTTTGTGTAGAAGGAACCTATAAATTTAGATTAACTGTCAATAATGGAATTCAGGATAGCGAAGCAGAGGAAATTGAGATCACAGTTCTTCCTCGAGAAATTGCACGATTTGAAGACCCTACTCTTGAAGTTCAGATAAGATATATTCTAAATATACCTACCGGAATATTACCGGATTCATCTTTGTTAACAATTGACTCTTTGAGAAGATTAATTTTTACTGGGGAAGATATTTCTTCTTTGGATGGAATAGAACAATGTCCCAATATTGAATATCTATGGATGAACCATCAAAATATAACGGATATTACACCTTTGTCAACTTTATATGAACTTAAGATGTTGCAACTAGTACAAACCTGGGAAATTGACGACATATCTGCCTTAACTAATTTAACCAATTTGGAATACTTAGATATACAATGTAATGAAGTTCGAGATCTTTCTCCTTTGGCCGGTCTGACCAAATTGAAATACTTGAATATTTTAGAAAATCCCGTAGAGGATTGTTCTCACCTAAGCCATTTAATTCATCTAGAAGAACTGTTTCTTGGCCAAACGCCAATAATTGATCTAAGTTTTGTAAATCAAATGGATAGTCTTTATTTACTATGGGCACCTGCAAGTAATATTTCAAATCTAAGTCCCATTTCGGATAGAACAAATCTTAAAAGCATTCATTTTGGCTGGAATCAAATTCAGGATATTTCGGCATTACAAAATATGTCAGAAATTGAAGAATGTTACATCCCCAAAAATTTAATAGAAAATATTGAGCCCCTTGTAAATAATAATGGCTTGGGAGAAGGTGATCTATTAGTGATTTACGGTAATCCGCTTGATAGCATATCAGTAAATCAATACATACCGATATTAAGGAGTAGAGGAGTTATTATCCGAAATTAACAATAAGGGAAAGAAATGAAAAAAATACTTATCTTTATGTTGATGTTTTGTTTGACGTCAGAGTAAAGTGGACAGTTTGAGGTAAGAAAATAAGAGACACTT
>CAYNBL010000004.1:0-44167 GCA_964395205.1 uncultured bacterium
TGCTTCATGCAACACCCTCTTTAGTGTTGCACTTTCATTTTGCTAATAACCATTACTGTTTACCGCTTACTGTTTACTTCTTCCATAGCCGCCTCGCGACGACGCATGTTCAATTGACAATTGACAGAGGACAGTTGACAATTAATATCTTCTGAATAGTAAATTATTCTTCAATGCTTGAAGGATATGTTTGAATTCGATAAATATATTCTCTTACTTCTTACGTTTTACGTTTTACGTCTTACTTCTTTCTGTTTCTTCAAACAACTGCCTTTCAGTTTACAAACCGTTTTATACAGAAAAACAGAAGCCAGTACCCCGACAATCATATTCGCGGTAAATCCCGCCCAAAAAATACCTTTCAGGGCAAAGAATTTTGACCCGATCCAAGCCAGTGGAACATAGAGAACCAGCATGCGGATCATGGAAAAAGTAGCCGAGGGATATGGTTTATTAAGTCCGTTGAAACTGGCCGTGCTTAGCATAACCAATCCCTGAAAGCCGTAAGAGGCACCGACGATCAGAAAGTACGTGACGGCAATACTAATAACCTGTGAATCGTTTGTAAACACCGACACAATGGGTTTTCCCAAGAGCAGTAGGACTGCAAAGACCACAATGCCCCAAGTAATGGAAAAGACAAATGCATATTTCAGCGAGGTGAAGATCCGTCCGAATTTTTGCTTGCTGAAGTTCTGCCCGATGAAAATGATCAGGACCGATCCCAGCGAAGCGATGACCATTAAGACGAACATTTCCACCCGCGAGGCAATGCCGAATGCCGCGACCGCTTCTTTATCGTAGCCGGACAAGAGTCGCGTGATAAAGCCCAACGATATCGGTGTGATCAACATGGCAAGTGCCGCGGGGCCGGCAATGAAAATGACCTGTTTCCAGGTTTTTAGAATATCCTTAACGCGACCCAAATAGATGGTCAGGAGTTTTTCTCGTTTGATCAGAATGATCAGGATGATCACAAAACTGACACCGCGCGCCAATACAGTCGCCAACGCGGCACCTTGGATGCCCATCTTGGGGAAAAAGCCAATCCCGAAGATCATCAGAGGATCCAAAATGATATTGATCACCGCAGATGTCAGCATCAGCATGCCCGGCATAAAGGTGTCACCCGTCGCCCGGACAATATTGTTACCTATCATGGGAAAGACGACAAAAGGCACGCCGAAATACCAGATACGCATGTAGGAGATGACGTCATCAAGGGTCTCTCCACTTGCTCCAAGAGCGGTAAAAAGTGGTCGGATCGTGAACTGACCGATGATCACAAAGGTCACGACCACCAGCAGACCCAGGAACAGGGCACGGCTGGCCATCATTTTTACGGACTCGCGATCCGTCACAATAATATTCCGCGAGATCAGGGAACTTGTCCCGATCCCTATCCCCTGAGACAAACTGTTGATGAACATCACGACCGGAAAACTGAAGCTGATCGCCGCCAATTCCTTAACGCCAAGGCGTCCCAGAAAATAAGTGTCAGCCAGATTGAAGATCACCATGCCGAGCATACCGAATAACATGGGCCAGACCAGGGAAAACAATTGTTTTTTGATATTGCCTTCTGTAAGGTCTTTATTTCGTCGCTTCATCTTGCCTCAATTCTTGTAAAACTATTGATGCATTATTCTGCATCTTGTCTAGAATTACGAACACGGTTTCGCGTTCATTCTCGTCCAATCCTTCCAGCAATATTTGGCTCCACGAGGTAAAAACGGCATGCAGATCATCCTGAATCGCTTGTGTTTTTTCCGTGATAAAAACTCTTTTGGCCCGTCGGTCTGTCGGATCGGCTTTTCGGATGATGTAGCCGTTCGCTTCCAGTTTATTCAGTTGAGAGGTCAGCGAAGATTTATCCAGGTGCTGATGACCGCAAAGCTCATTCTGATCAATGCCGTCATGTCGACTAACATAATGCAATGTTAAAACCTGCGCGTAACCGAGTCCGTACTCCCGGAACCGATGTTGAAAATAGCTGTGTGCCGCCCGGGACAATCGCCCGACGGCTCTGCCGATGGACGGCTGATGATGTTCGTATTTTTTTTCCATACAACGAATATAATCATATTGGTTTGAATTCAAACTAATATTTTAATAATTGTCTTTTTAATATTAATTCTCCCAGTAATGCGTTTTTATCTTTAAATTAATCGTATAAATACTCGGGGAATAAATTGAAAAATATTTTTGGTTCGGATTCTAATATGTCGAAAAACTTAATTAATATTTTGGGAAGTCTGGCTGTGCTGGTGATACTGGTCGTCTTTTCAAAACTTAAGAAGAAAAAATACAGGAGAAGAATAAGGAAGAGTAATCGGTAACCAGTGACCTGTAACCCGTGATTGACCTGTCTGGTGTAGCCTTAGCGAAGTTTGTGCCGTAGGCTGGAAAGGCGTTAAGTACACAAAGACACAAAGAATAGAATACAAACCACAGATTGCACAGATTTCGCAAAATTAAATCTAAGACGTCACCCCGGACAAGATCCGGGATCTTATCTGTTATACGGTGAAGAATGATCATCCGCCTTCGCTCTTTGAGCTACGGAGGACATGCCGATAAACGAATTATTTCTTGCCACCACCGCTTCATATAGGTAATATTTGCATACATATAAGAAATTATTACTAAAAGGTATTGCCATGAAACGGATCGTTGTATTGCTTCTCCTGTTGATATTGAGCTTTTCATCCTGTAACATCTTTTCTCCACCCGCGGATGATGCTTTCGCGATCTATCTTTTAAAAGATAAAACACTCAGCGTTTACAATAACTTGGGCGATGATTATCTCAGCAAGCCCCTGGATCCCACTCCTCTGCTTGCCGCTAACGATATTGAATATTACGACTGGTCATCCCACTGCATCTATCTGAAAACGAATAAACAAGCCATCCGGGAACGTTTATTGGATTCCACTGGATTTCTCTTCAATTTACCCGGTGCACCTTTCGTTGTTACCGCATCGGGACAAACGGACTACTACGGTTTTCTTTACAGTATGATCATGAGCCTTGCTCCGACAGAACCGACTATCGATGACATGTCGCTGCGCTTCTATCCTGAAGACGTTTTTGTCATTCGCGAATCCTGGAATACGGACGAGCCCGATGCCCGGGACAATGCCCATGTCAAACAAGCCTTGATCGAAGCGGGACTGTATCGCGGCGGTATCGAGCTTGAGTTCGACACGGATTATGGGCTACATTTTTCTTCCGTCGATAGTATCGACTGGGAACTGGAATACCGTTATACGATAACAAACAACGACAATAGTGACCTCTATATCCTTGATCCAGATAAAGCCGGGGATACGGTGTATTTCTATTTCAACAATATGCCTTCATTTAATGATCTTGTGTTCGGTGAACGTTGCTCGTGGGACAATCCCTTTATTGATGCGGCGGTTTTCCCCGATACGTCGGACTTTGATAATTTAGATTGGTATACTTTACTGGCACCCGGTACAAGCATGACCCGTACCCTGCGTAAAAACGGCTATCAAAATGTTTATGCCGGCGAGTATATTTTCAGACTTTCTTATAACACGCCTATCCATACAATGAGCAAAGAAAAGCGGACCAAACCCCAGGGCGATATCTGGATAGGCAAAACCAGCGGTCCGGTGCAAATATATAATTATTTACCGGAATAGCATCTTAATGTTCACAGGAGGTAATATGGAAAAGAAAAAAGTTAATCTCGGCTGGTACATTATCGCGTCGGCCTTGATTTGGGGCTTGACAATGATCACTTGCGCGCTGGCACTGAGAGGCACGGACAGCTATTTAAAAATCCAACTCATTCTAGGTGGCGCTGCCGCTGTTCATTTGCTCTTTATCTGGATACCGATTGCAGCAATGATCGGGAAGAAGAACAAGGAAAAGTGATGAGCGCTGAGCGCTGAGCGCTGAGCGTAAGATGATGGATGATGGATAGCAGACTGATTGAGAGATTAGAGATGAGATTGCTTACCGTCTACTGCTTACTGTTTACTTTTCTTCTTTGGTTAAGCAAAGAAAAGAAGGGGACAAATTGCATTGACAAAGAGATCCTGATCCGTCAGCTGACGGACAGGATGAAGAAATATATTATTTATGACACGAGATAGATCCTTCACTTCGTTCAGGATGACATGTGTTTCCGTTCCTCTTCTCCTTTTCTCCTCTTCTCCCTATCTCTCCTTCGCAGACACATAGGTCTGCGGCTACTCTTCTTATTGTTCTATATGATTATTATCCTTAGATTTCTTTGAATTTAAAATCGGAGTTTTATAATGAATATTCTTTCCATTGTCATCATCCTCTTTCTTGTACTGGAAACTTTAAACGTCATGTTGCTCTACTTCACACCCGGTTCAAACCGCGGGAACGGCATGGGCGCATTCAAAGCTTTTGAAAAATCTAAAGCCGACCCGGAAGTTCATTCCATGGTATCATATCTCGTCAATTGGGTCGCGGGAACCAAACTTATCTTTATTGCTCTGCTGATCATTATTCTGATCACCGGAAATGAAACAACCCAGATCTTTTCTGTCATTGCCTTGATCTTATCCATTGCTCTTTTCTACTGGCGCTTATTCCCCATCATCAGAAAAATGGATGCCAAAGGCCAGATCACACCCAAGGGCTATTCTAAAACCCTAGGCATCATGATCGCTGGATTTATTTTAGTTTTTGTTATCGCCTTGATATTATTTTTGGTGCTTTGATGAAAATAACAGTCCGTCTTCTCCTTATCCTTGCCTTGCTAACAAGTATTTCCAATGCCGAAACCAAGATCATTGCACATCGCGGTTTTTCTGCCAAGGCACCCGAAAACACCATGGCAGCATTCAAAAAAGCCATTCGAATCGGCGCCGATTACTTTGAATTGGATGTCCATAAAACCGTTGACGATTCCTTGTTGGTCATTCATGACGGCAAGGTAGATCGGGTCTGTTCCAATGGAATAAGCGGCGAGATCGCAAGCATGAGCTTCGAGGACACTCGGACCGTCCGCATGGGCTACCCGGAAAAGTTTGGCAAGAAATTCAAACGCGAAGGTATACCCACTCTCAAAAAAGCGCTAGCCTACGCCAAAGGAAAGATCAAGGTCTGCATCGAGATCAAGGTCCAAGATGTAGAAGCAGATGTCCTTAAAACTGTGAACGATCTGGATATGAACAATGACGTGATCATTTTTTCATTCTATTATGATGTGCTTGAAAAGATCCGCGCTTTGGATGCGGATATTCCAATTCTCTATTTGGAAAGCACCGCCGATGAGACGACCATTAAAGAGGCCCTTGCGATCCAAGCTACTGCTATTGGTGTTAGCGGGCGGACCGATATCAATAAAGATTATTTGAAATTTGTCCATAAAAATGGACTTGAACTATGGTGCTGGACTGTTAACAAAGAATGCGAAATGGAAGTATACCTTCAGATCGGGATAGACGGACTTATCACCAATTTTCCGAATAAGGCATTGAAGATCAGATCTAAAATACAGTGAGCATAAAAAGTTGTAAGTTGAGAATCAAAGTAAATATATCCATTTTTCTTCAAATTTATTTCTCCCTGAAAACCAAAATTATAGTTTAAGTATTTCTTGTTAAGCTTGTCACAATGATATAATATTTATTAACACAGGTTTTTAGGGGATGAATTAATATTATCCCAATATTGAAAAGAACAGTAAGCGCCATATGTCGTTCATATCGTTATGGTGTTTAAAAAAATAAAGGATAGTTTTATGAGTATAAAAGATCTAAAAAAATTACGAATTGGAGATCTGATAGCAAAGATCCCCATCATCCAAGGTGGAATGGGCGTTGGAATCTCTTTATCGGGATTGGCGTCCTCGGTAGCTAACGAGGGAGGTATTGGTGTTATAGCTACTGCCGGAATCGGGATGCGTGAGTCTGATTTTTTTAAGAATTTTTTGGATTCAAATATTCGAGCCCTTAAAGACGAAATCAAAAAAGCCCGGGAATTAAGCAAAGGAATTATTGGTGTTAATATCATGGTGGCTTTAACAAATTTCGCCGATATGGTAAAAACTGCCATTGATGAAAAAATAGATATTATTTTTGCAGGAGCGGGACTTCCTCTTAATCTTCCAAAATATTTAAATGCTGACTCAAAAACAAAGTTGGTTCCCATTGTCTCTTCCGGAAGAGCAGCCCGTATTATTTCCGAAAGATGGGTTAAACAATATAATTACCTCCCGGATGCTATTGTCGTAGAAGGTCCAATGGCCGGTGGACATCTTGGCTTTAAACCTGAACAAATTAACGATCCGGCATATTCTTTAGAAAAACTGGTACCGGACGTGGTCACGGAAATGCATAAATTTGAAGAAAAATACAAGAGATCTATCCCGATAATCGCAGCCGGCGGTGTATATACGGGTGAAGATATTCATAAATTCATTACCTTGGGTGCTTCCGGTGTACAAATGGCAACACGCTTTGTTGCCACAGATGAATGCGATGCAGCAATAGAATTCAAACAAGCTTATGTTGATGCCGGCAAAGATGATGTTATGATCATTAAAAGTCCGGTCGGCATGCCGGGAAGAGCGATCAGAAACAATTTTATCAATGATATCAATCTCGGAAAAAAGAAACAGATCGCCTGTCCCTATCACTGTATTATAACCTGTGATTATACAAAAAGCCCCTATTGTATTGTTCTTGCTTTGATCAATGCTCAAAAAGGTAAATTAAAAAATGGATTTGCCTTTGCCGGAGAAACGGTTCACAAAATAAAAGAAATTATATCCGTTAAAAAATTGATGGCAATTTTATCAAGCGAATACCAGAAGTCAGTAGCCAGAAGTTAGAAGTTAAAAAAACGATGAGTACATATTTTCTCTTTACTCCCTATTTTTTTCTACCAGTCACGAGTTACGAGTCACGCTCTTCTCATTCCTTTTTCCACTGCCTTGATCAAATACGGCCGGATCCTTTCGGGATTGACAATATCATCAATGGAGCCAACCCTTTTTGCTCTCTCCACGCTGTGGGTCTTATCGAACAGTTGTCCTAATTCCCTTTGCTTTTCATTATATATCTTCCCGAATAATTCATCATAATCATGTTGGGTGCACTTACCCTCGTTCATGTCATTCATGCATTTTGACAATCGCGGATCCAACGATGCTTCTTTGGATACTTCCCGCGGAAAGATTACAGCCGCGGCCGGTGCACCGCCCAAAACAGATGCAAAAGATCCTTTAACCGCTCCAACCCGCAGATTTGGGTTTAACGATTTTGAGAACACGACATAGGCTCCTCCGTGATAACGGGCAACAACCAGAAATATAATTGGTCCTTTAAAATTCACGATCGCGCGACCGATCTCGGCACCGTATTCCAATTGTAATTTTCTCAGACTTTCCGGTGATCCGTCAAAACCGGACAGATTCGCAAGAATAACCAATGGCATTCTACCGGAAAATGCATTGATCCCGCGAGCGATCTTCTTGGATGAAGACGGATACAAGGTACCTCCACTCCAGGTCTCTGGTCCGTCGTGCGGGATAGCACCAAAGCGTGGCAAGGGGCGGCTTTCGATGCCGATCATACCGACAGCATTGCCTCCCAAGCGAGTCTCCCAGATGATCGCATTATCAGCATCCTGCATTCTCTGCCAACGTTCAAAGTATCTGGAGTCCATATCGATCACGGCCTTCATAACCTGTCGGATATCAAAAGGTTTTTTACGTTCGGGATTTTTATCTGCACTGAAAATATCGCCAATCTTTTCAAAGCCCTGATCAAGAAAATCATGATAAGGTTCTGCAGTGATATGTCGATCATTTTTATCTTTCGTTTCGATCTTCGGCGGCCAACTTTCCCTAGCCGGCCTATAAGTAAAGCTGTAATGTTCCAGCAATAGCTGGTAGGCATCGGCCAATGTTTTGGCGCGGCGTTGTGCTTGTCCGTTGGGTCCCATGATCTTTTCAACACCACCGATATCAAGATTGGTCTCACCAGAGACAGACCCTGAAAAATCCAGAGCGCGCTTTCCGGTCAGCAACATGGATGCATCTTCGGTCATGATCAGCAATCCACGGGTATGCATCAGCATGGTTGCTTCGGCATTCCAATAGGATTGAGCGCCCACATTTACTCCGGCAATGATCACATTGATCTCACCGCCATTTTGTGTAAAACGAATAATACGTTCCAATGCGGTGGCCGTCCAGTCCAGATTCTCCGTTCCCGTCTTCATGTCGATCTTGGCTCCTGAGGATATCGGCAACCACTCTACCGGGATCTTTTTCTTTTCTGCCAGATCAAGGGCGGCGATCACCCGGCGGCATTCGGGTTCAGCCAAGGATCCCAGATCTTTGGTGGGATCAGATAATATGATAACGCGTTCAAGTATTGTTTTGTGTGTGGAATACGGATGTTTGATGATCCCAAAGACCACGTTTGAATTGTTCTCTCCATATTCGCGCTTTTTGACTGATACGGTCCGTTGTTTTAAATTTGACGCGATCTTAATATCATACTCTTCAAATTCACCACGGGGAAATCCTTCGTACAAAGGGAAACCGCTGACGGTGATCATTTTTATTAATTCATAAGGATAGACCATGTTGCGCTGTCTGGCGCGCACTATCTTACTCGTATAGTCGTCATATGGTACTAAGGGCGTTGTTTTGGGCTTCCGGCCCTCCATGGTGAATTTCTCCTGAGAGATATTCGAGATCATCAGTTCTATCTCTTCGACCCGCTTGGATGACCCGACTTTTCGTCGCGTGTACACCACCATCTTTTCAAGTCCAAGATCGCGGGTCTGGGGCATGATCTTCTGTCCGTACTCTCTCAATTGATTCAAATCAAGTCCTTGCACGGAACGGTTATGTAGAATAATTCGATTCCATTGAAGTCGGAATCTGTATTTTGCCTGAACGGCTCGCATGGCAAAAACGGCATCCATAAAGGCGTTCTCAAACATGATCATCCGGTCGATGGATCGGTCTTTATTCCATACGGGTTTGGGATCCGAAAAACTCGCTAAGGCAAAGAGGCGTTTTTCTTTCGGGTTATCTTTTGCAGTAGACTCCAAAAGCGTGACGGTTGATGATCTGTATAAAATATTGTTATTAAAATTCTGCAAACGAGCTACACGAAGTTCACGAAATTCCAACGGTGAAAACCCTCTTGCCAGACGATGTTCTTCCCAGCCTTTTTTATTCTTGACCCATGTCCTGAAAAACTGCGGCCGACCGGGTGCAAACCAAGCCAAAGTGATCTTGCCGACCCTATCGTTCATTTCCCATTTAACTTGATCAAAAAACTTACTATTTGCGGGTTGTTCCGATCTGACAAAACAGATGATCTCGATATCCTCGATATTTTTAGCTGTCGTTGCCAGCCGAGTGGTTAAATGCTCATTTAGATCTTTTTCATCGATGACCGAGATCAAACTGTGGAAGGTTTTGTCATCATCCACATCAAAATATTTACAATAATAAACCTTCTTCTTTCTCGCTCCGATGATCTTTCCGGCAATAAATTCCCGGTCCCGGTTCAAATGTCGTCCAAGAGCCTCCAATCCCAATTCCTTGTGATCGTCATTCTCGCTTAATGACAGTTCTACCAGTTTTGGAATGATCTCTGCCGTCGAATCGACCAAAATATCCATGTGCTTATTCTTGCTGGAATCCTTTATTCCGTCTTTGGTCATTTTCTTCAACAGGCTATCAATAGCTTTCAACTGCTTTCTCTTAATCTCCTCGACCGTGAAGATGTCAATCGTCTTATACCTTGCATACAGTGCCGCATCCGCTGTTGAAGGATCGTCCTTTTGAGTCAGGGCAATAATACGATTCAATATATAGGCAAGTTTTGCTTGCTTGCTCCGACTGTGCTTTAAACTATCCAGAGAGAACAGGATCTCTTTCATCAGCTTTTGCTTCATCTTCAATCTGGCATGGGATTGAAAAATATGGTACAATGCCCGATGACGAACCGTTTGTTCTGCATCATTTTTGTGATAAAATTCTGTTGCGGCACTTAGATCATTAAGAAATGTTTCAGGCAATCCTTTCTCGGAATCACGCTCCCTTAAAAAATAGTGTGTCAGTAATTCAAGATAGCTGACTGGGCGCGCAAAACTATCCGCCGTCAGTTCTTGGTGAGTGAACAGTGTCTCGACGGACGTATATATTTCCATGATATTTAAAAGTTCTCTTAATAAATTCTCCTGGTACTCGGGATGCTGTCCGGCGAACATTAAGAGATGTTTTAATAACTCCTTATTTCCGCCGTCATGATCGTAGCCGAGGAAGATTGCTTGCAATTCCCTGATCAGTATATCCCACTCTTCCTCATCACCTTGTTGCGGCACATCAAGAGAAATGACCGATTCACTCTGATCTTTCTTGATGTTATTTTCTTTATTCAGATCCAGTAGGATCAAAGCTTGACCCGCTGCCACTTGTGTTCCGCTGCTGATGTTGATCTCTTTAACGATGCCCTCACCCGGCGACTCGACCAACATCTCCATTTTCATGGCTTCAAGCACAACAAGGACATCTCCTTGTTTTACTTTTTTACCCACACTCGTATTGACAGACAAGACAATGGCCGGTGATGGTGATTTAATATAACCGCCGGTTTCACTTTCCAGCATCACGGGATATCCGCCAACCTCACATTGCCACATATCGGCACGGTGTGTAATTAAAATATTATAGCGTTTGCCATTCCGGACCAACAATGATTCCCGATCACCCTTATTGTATTGACAGGTAATCTCATCCTCCACGTTTAGGATATGATAAAAATCATTTCCAAGAGTTCTTACGGTAAATTTATAGTGATTACTGCCATGATTCAGGTTGATCTCATATCC
The DNA here is from genome assembly GCA_964395205.1 of uncultured bacterium. Classification (GTDB taxonomy): domain Bacteria; phylum Fidelibacterota; class Fidelibacteria; order Fidelibacterales; family Fidelibacteraceae; genus M50B103. Next base: position 10,873 of record CAYNBL010000004.1, read on the forward strand.
TTCACCGTTCGAAAGATTCCGGGGATGGCCGATGCGGCTAATCTGTTCTTTGAAATTCAGGAGATCGCGTTGATATTGCAGGATATATTGTTCGACCGCAACGGACAACAGGGCTGATTGGATCTTCTCCTCCGACCCCTCTTTTTTTCTATCAATCAGGATTTGCTCCACATAACCGGTGTGAACTCCACCTTTTTTGATATTTTTATCGCCCAAAAGTTCTATTAGAAAAGCGCGATTGCTGGTCCCATTATGAATACTGATGCGCATGGCGTGAAGCGCTTGCTCGATGCGAGCGAACGCTTCCGGGCGTGTGGGGGCATGAGCGATGATCTTTGCTATCATAGAATCGAAATCACCGGGAATAATGCTTCCCTGTTCAATTCCCGAATCCACTCGAATACCGGGGCCTGCCGGAGCCTGGAATAAGATCACTTCACCCGGGGCTGGACTGAAATCACGATCCGGATCTTCGGCATTAAGGCGTACTTCAACGACGGCACCTTTGGGAGTGCAGTCCGAAAGATCAACTTCCAATCCCCGTGCAATATCAATCTGTCCTTTAACCAGATCTACTCCATACAGCGTTTCTGTAATGGGATGTTCAACTTGTAAGCGCGTATTGACTTCCATAAAATAGTGTTTTTTTCTATTCAGATCATAGAGATACTCCACTGTACCGGCACCGGTGTAATCAGCTGCCTGTATCAAACGTCTTGCTGCCATTTCCATGTCATGCAGCATTTTTTTCGGAAGCCCTACCGGAGGGGTTTCTTCAATGATCTTTTGGTTCTTTCGCTGGACCGAACAATCCCGAACACCAAAGGTATTCACATTCCCGTGCGTATCCGCCAGAATCTGTACTTCAAGGTGCCGGCCTTTTTCCACCAGCACTTCGATGAATATCGTGTCATTCCCGGTTACCCTTATTGTTTCATCTCGGGCCGATCTGAATTGGAAAGCCAACTCTTCGGGTTTCCGAACAAAGCGAATACCCCGGCCGCCACCGGCATTTGCAGCTTTTATAATGACCGGATACCCGATCTTTTGCGAGATCTTTTCGGCATCTTTCAGATCTTTGACAGCTCGTTCGCTCCAGGGTAAAATGGGTACATTTGCTTTCTTGGCGAGTTCTTTGGCTTTGATCTTATCTCCCAGGATCATCATAGCCTTGCCTGTAGGCCCCATAAAAACAATGCCACATTTTTTGATCTTTTCAGCAAAGAGCGCATCTTCAGATACGAAGCCCCAGCCAACCCAAATGGCATCACAATTCATGAGTTCCAAACCCTCTATCATGAGCTCATGATCAAGGTAGGGCGATTTTTGTTTTCCGGGATAATTTTTAAGATCCGAAAGAAGTAACACCTCGTCAGCCATTTTGACGAAGGGTGCATTTTCTTCGGCTTTCATATAAAATGATACAGTTTTTAGAGCGGTTCCGTGCAAGCTGTTGTATTCTCTGACCGCTCGTATAAAACGCAGTGCGGCTTCCCCGCGATTAATGATCCCTATGCGGGCATTTTTCTGTAAAACAGGGCTATATTTTTTCATGTTCCATCCTTTGTGTATAATTTAATCTCCGGTTTCACCGGATCTGACCTCATTATTTTCCCCATATGACGTCAGAAATGACCATATAATGACTTATCTCCTATTTAGTTCTTTCTCTGGCTGATGTGCGAGTTACGAGTCACGAGTTACGCGCTACGGGTTACGATTAATAACTATTGTATTTATCTTCCCACCTCAATATCCGCCATTTACCGTCGTTTCCCTTGCGGAAGCGAAATGATGCATCACCGATAAGTGTGGTATAATCGCCAAGGGTCAATTGGTATGATTTAGACATATCCGCGATATTGGCAGATTCGAAGAGCGTATCTCGTTCAGAGAGTATTTCATCGCCGCTCATCTCATAATAAGAGCTGTCCAAGGTGGTTTGCCAGATGAGATCGATGTAATTGAAAGCATTGAGGAATCGTCCCGTGGTTCTCAATTCAACCGATCGCATCCATGAATCATAATGACCTGTGCCACTTTCATCACTGGGCTGGTAATAAACAAAAACAAATTCCGAATCGATGAGGTTCGCATACATCAGGGAATCACGATAAATATAGGCATACTTAAAATTATGCAGAACCTCGTCCGGGCTTTCCTGATCTATCCTGTAGATAGAGTTCCCGCCACCAAGATCGCCCAGTGTGGGTGCGAACATATTTTTACAGCCCGCTGTGAGAAACAGAATGGCCACAGCAACAATATAAATTGAGAATGTGATTATACGAGTACGCATGATTACAATTTAAGGGCAAAGAAGCACGGATGCAAAATATTTGACAGGTGAGCTAATTGGGATATACTTTTTATAATGAAGAATATATTCAACGCTAAGCAGCTCCCACCTCCCTAAAAAGTGACAATTACCCTTTTTCTCAATAAAGCCCCCATGACCCTACAGGCTCGGGAATAAATTCTATAAATCAATAGTCCTATACTAGCCGTCAGTGAAATATTATCGACAATAAAAAAGATTTGAAAATATACTCATTTTTATTATCATATTGGTCATATGGCAAATTTGCCAATTATTATTCCACTAATCTGGAGCGTGAGATGAAAGACAATAAAAAAGATCAATTTAAGCAAGAAGCTGAAATTTTTAAAGCACTTGCCCACCCTGCTCGCTTGTACATTTTTCATCAAATACGACAAAACCGTCTTTCGGTCAAACAGTTGAGTGACGCTGTCGAAATTGATATCTCTATAATGTCCAAACACTTAAACATTCTGAAACGGCACAAAATTATCGAAGGTGAAAAAAGTAACAATAAAGTCTTTTACCGATTAAAAATTCCATGTGTACTTGATTTTATGAGTTGCGCAAAAAAAGTACTGAATACGACATTACCAATAAATAATTAGCAAGGAAAGAAATAAACGATTTTGAACGAACGATCTCACAAATGGATTTTGAATTTTTTGGAACGGAACAGCATAAAATTGATGTTAATGAGTTTCTTGAGCGCCATGATTCTCTTTTGTTGGATGTTAGAGCCGATGAAGAGGTAATGACCATAAAATTACCTCTGGCTTATCATTGCCCTGTACTCGAGATCCCCATGCACAACGTTCCCCAAAGGATCAACGAAATTCCCCATGATAAGATGATTGGAGTATTTTGCTCATCCGGAGTTCGTTGTGTTATTATTTTCGCTTATTTAAAAAGCAAGGGATATGAAAATGTCAAGATCCTGACAGGCGGATATGCCAATCTAGTCCAAGCACTTCTTCCGGGAAAGATCTACAAAAAAAGCAAGGATATTAAATGAACATCTGGGTTCTTGCTCTTATTGTTCTTGTCATTGCAACTACCATGACCATGACGGGAAGAGGCGGTGGTAATTTTTACGTACTTGCCCTTGCGCTCGCGGGTATCGAGATGCATCAGGCAGCCACAACCGGTCAGTTTATTCTTATCGTGTCTTCTTTTACTGCGACCATTCTTTTCGGTAAGCAAAAGATCACCGACTGGAAACTTGTTCTGATAATCGGTAGCATGACCATGGTTTCAGCTTTTCTTGGCGGTTTCTTTTCGGACATATTCAACGACATCTGGCTAAAGATCATCTTTTCGGTATTCATCTCGATCGCTTCAGTCTTGATGCTCAAACCCATGAAAAAAGAACTTAAACCCGTTAATAAATTCACTTTGACACTTACATCGGGAAAGGGCACATATTATATCGATCTCATGTTAGTGGTTCCCGTTGTCTTGATAACAGGATTTATCTCCGGTATGGTCGGTATATCCGGCGGGTCTTTTTTAGTCCCCCTAATGATCTTGGCGATCCGCGTACCCACGCACATAGCAATTGGCACCTCTACCACACTGGTGTTGTTTACGGCATCTGCAGGATTTCTGGGACATTTAAGCACTGGCCATTTTGATTTCAGTTTCGCTTTGCCCCTGGCATTGGCAGGCTTGATCGGTGGGTTGATCGGAGCCAAATTAACGCCCCGGATCAAATCGAAAAACCTTAAACTTATATTTGCTTTAACGTCTTTGATTGCAGCGGCAATTATGATCTTAAGAACCGTTTTTGTCTCATAGAAATTGATCGAAATTCAAAAATTCACGCGATAATCAACTTATACTTGTGTATCCGTCGGCAAATAATCGTCATAACCCTGTTTTTAATATAGCGGGGCTTTATCAACATGATTTTTATTCGCGCTCTTTTACTGTCGCAACTTCTCTTGTTTGAGAAAATATTTCACGGTATATTTTACTTACTTTCCACCAAGGAGCTTTATTATTATGAATCGCCGTCTTTATTTGCTTATCATTCCCGTGTTTCTCTTCCATGCTAGCAAAAGCACCTTACAATGGGAACCAATAAATTGACACATGGATCCGTTAGCACTGAGCAGGTTTCAGTATTAAAAAAATGGTTTAAGCAATATGTCAATTCTTTTCAAGATTGTGAAAACGAAATCCAAAAGAATTTAAATATAAAAATAAGCCATACCGAAAGAGTTTGCACAGAAATACTATATCTTGGCAGACAGTTGCATTTTGATGCAAATGCTTTGCGTCTGGCTGAAATCATAGCACTACTTCACGACATAGGTCGTTTTGAACAATATTCAATTTATAAAACCTTTAAAGATTCTGAATCTAAAGATCACGCTTTATTGGGATTAGACGTGATCAAGAATAATAAACTTTTAGATGATCTTGACGAAAACCCGCGTAGTATCATCATCAATGCCATTAAATATCATAATCGTATATCAATTCCACCTACAGAGAAAGATCCTCATCTATTATTCGAAAAACTCATTCGTGATGCCGATAAACTAGATATCTGGAAAGTGGTTATAGATTATTATTATCGGAGTGGATCAGAAAAAAACACGGCCCTCGAATTAAATTATCCCGATACGCCCGGAGTCTCCGAACTTGTTATGGAAGATCTATCTCATCAGCGTATCGTCCACATAAAACATGTAAATAATCTCAATGATTTTAAACTTTTACAAATGGCATGGATCTATGATATCAATTTTGAATCAAGCAAAAAACAAATAAAAGAAAGAGACTATTTAAAAAAGATCCGCGCCGTTCTTCCTATATCTGAAGAAATTGACACAATCTATAACAAAATGTTGTCATACTTAAATATCTAAAGTCTGTCTCCTCTTTTGTGTTTTCACTCGATTCTTAACCTGTTATTGGAACATTTCAACATCCTTTGTATATTTTTAACACAATAAAATTCCGAGGTAATTAAATGAAGTGTTTACTCGTAGTCGATATTCAAGAACGTTTTATCAAGGGCAGTCACGCCTACGAGGAAAATCGATTCATTAAAACTGTTAATCATGCAATTGATACTTTTCGCAAGACGGGTGACCTAATTGTCTATGTACATCATATAAAAGGCGATGTTACCCCCGGTACACCCGGTTGGGAATATGATACACGCATCCTCAAACGCGATTCAGATCCCTGCGTCTGGAAAACCAAGGGGAACGCCTTTGACGGAACCAATCTGCGGAAGATCCTGGATGAGAAAAATGTGACCGAGGTCACAGTTTGCGGACTAGTCACTCAAAACTGCATCCGCTCAACTTGTATGGGATGTATTGAAGAAGGCTATAAAACATATCTGGTCAAGAATGGCACAACAAACTGGCTCAAATTTCCACAAAAGACCATTGATGATGTTGAAGCTGAGTTGAGAAAATTGGGTGTTGTTATTTTATCATACCAACCCACATAAGAACTTCAATAAAATTTTAAACAACGTAAAAACCGCCTTTATTTTTATCTTTTTACTTTTGTCTTTTATCTTGTATTGTAATACCATACGATTGTATATTATTACCATACGATAAGGAAAACATGAACACATTAGCTGAAATACTTTCATCAAACACCCGGGCGGAATTTTTCCGTTTGCTGTTTGGGTTGAATCAAAAAGAATATTATTTAAGAGAAATCGCAAAATGCTCCGGCATGGCAATTGGAACGATCCAGCAGGAAGCGTTAAAATTGGAGACTCTTGGATTGATCCATAAACGCAGAGATGGAAATCGCACCTACTTCAGCGCAAATAAAGCTCATCCCATATATCCGGACATTCACAATCTTGTTCTAAAAACAACTGGACTTCGCGATGTTCTCACCTCATACCTGCCCGATAATCTAATCAAATTTGCATTCATATTTGGTTCAATCGCAACCGGTAAAGAAAAACCCGATAGCGATATAGATCTTTTCGTTGTCGGAGATATCGGACTTCGAACACTCAGTAAATACCTGACAGAGCCCGGTCAAATAATAGGTCGGGAAATCAATTCATATTGCATTTCTACAAAAGAATTCACTGCAAAAATCACTCAAAAAGACCACTTTATTTCAACTGTTATCAATTCAAATAAACTTTTCATAAAGGGAGACGAAAATGAGTTTGAAAAATTGGTTGAAGAATGCTTGGCTCAAACCACATCAGACAAGTAAACAAGAAATCACGAATCTATTCAATATTGTAAAGCGCGATCTTGAAGATGCTCAACGACAAGATGTATCGACAGATTGGAGATTTGGAATTGCCTATAATGCCTCATTAAAGCTTTGCACGATCCTACTATACGCGACGGGCTATAAACCTGAAAATTCATATGCACATTATAGAACCATTCAGGCTTTGCCCTTGATCCTTGGTATTAAAAAAACAGATGATGCCGCTTATCTGGATGCCTGCAGAGTTAAGAGAAATATTGTTGAATATGATTATGCCGGTAGTACATCGGAGACTGAAGCAGAGGAATTGATTGAATTTGTGAAAGAGCTTCAAATAGAAGTTCTAAATTGGGTCGAAATGAATTTTCCCGTATACATTTAATACCATATTCAGATTATTCACAATAATTATAAAGGGGCGGTATTAACCGTCCCCTACTTTTATCTTTGTACTTTAATCTTTTATCTTCGGGGTCGGCGTAACTGTCCCCTACGTCTTACGTCTTACGTCTTACGTCTTACGTCTTACGTTTCACCTCTTTTACCACATCAATCACCGTGCCATCCACCCATTTGATCGCGGCAATGACCTTATCGGTAAATTCCGGTTTTTCGGGGATGCCGCAAATGCGTTCGGCTTCCGCTTTGAGTTCTTCGATAGTCTTGAGTGGTAAGCCTGAATCTTTGACCTTGTCGATCAGATCCTGACGTTTGGGATTAATGGCGATACCGCGTTCGGTCACGATTACGTCAACCAGTTCTCCCGGACCGACCAAAGTGGTGACCTCATCGACAATAATGGGAATACGGTTACGGAACAAGGGAACCGGCAGAATAGTGCATTTAGCGAAGAGGCAGTTTTGCCAGCCGCCGATACCATGTAGCATGTAACCATCTGAGTGCGTAACCACATTACCGTTAAAGTTCACATCTACTTCCGTAGCACCCAGGATCATGACATCCATCATGGTGGTAAAATTGCCTTTACCATGATAATCATAGGCGTGGAAAACTGAAATAGCAGGATGCTGTAAGCGATTTTCTCTCATGGATCGCACGGCTTCAAGATCAAATGTTTGGCCGTCTAGCATGTATTCCAAGCAACCGTCTTCTAACATTTTAGTAGAATATTGTGTCGAACCACCTACGGCAAAGCGAGCTTTGATCTGTCGTTCTTTGAGCATCTGATGAAAATAGAGTCCGATGGCCAATGAGGTTCCACCCGCTCCCATTTGGAATGAAAAACCATCTTTTACCAAGCCGGCAGCATCACAGAATTTTGCGGTCAGTTCAGCGATCAATAATCTATCGGGACTTTTGGTAATTTGCGTGGTCCCGGATACGATAAGTTCGGGGATCCCGATCTTATCCATCTCCACCACATAGTCTACGTAATTGCCTTCGATCTGCATCGGCATACAGGGAAACTTGATGAGATTATCAGTCACGATAACAACTTTATCGGCATAATGATAATCTACATACGCATAGCCCAGTCCACCGCAAGCCGAGGGACCTTCAAGTCCGTGACCATTCCCAAAAGAGTCGGCAGTCGGTGCCGCCAACACGGCAATATCAATTTTTACTTCGCCGTCTTGAACAGCTTGAGTGCGACCGCCATGCGAACGCAAAACCGCCATGCCTTGCATCTTTCCTTCGGATGTAAAGCGACCAAGCGGGCCGTTCATCGATCCTTCTATATGATGGACAACACCGCTTTCGAGGTGCTTAATAATATCTTTATGGCAGGGAAAGGACGCTGAAGGTAGCCAGACAAGTCCTTTCACGCCCAACTCGGCGGCAATATCAAAGATCTGATTTGCTATCAAGTCACCGTTTCGCAAATGGTGATGAGTAGAAATAACCATACCATCTTTAAGACCGGATTTGAGCAATGCTTCTTTTAGTGATGGAACTCTCTTATCTCCATCAGCCGGATAATCTATTGCCGTTGAAATATTGGGTGCATGTTTTTTCCCGGTTGGCCGATGCTTTCCAACACCCATAAATGGGACGACTTTTTCTCCATTGATCTCTGTCGGCACCATTCGTCCGATTGCATTCTTGACCATTTTCATTTATAAGATCTCCTGTTGAGATTATTTACATATTTTTTCAGCAAGTTCCATAATTCGTAGCGCTCGTTTAACGACAGGTGGATCTATCATTTTGGAACCGACGGCAACAACACCCAGTCCCTTTTTTTCAGCCTCTTTGAAAGCATCCACTATCTTGCGGGCTTTTTCGATCTCTTTTTCAGTAGGTGCAAATGCGTCATGAATCACTTTGATCTGACGCGGATGTATACACCCCATACCATCAAAACCTAAGGCTTTGGAAGCGCGGACATTTTCATAAAGAGCGTCCATATCCGATATATCCGAAAATACTGAATCAATGGCCTGTAGTCCACAAGCCTTTGCGGCATTGACGACTACAGAACGGGCATAAAATGTCTCTTTGCCTTCCTGAGTTCGGGGTGCGCCGATATCTGCAGTATAGTCTTCAAGCCCAATAGCCAATGCGATTACGTTAGGAGATGCAGAGGCAATATCATATGCACGAATAACACCCATAGCAGATTCAATGATGGGCATGATCCAGACATCGTTTTCAATTTTATATTCATTCCGTAAAGATTGGATTCTTTCATCAACCGCAAGCAATTGCTCCGGCGTTTCACACTTGGGCAACAGGATCACATTCGCATAATGTGGGATTACGGCGTCCAGATCTTCTAATCCCCGTTCTCCCTGATTGATGCGCACCATCCGCTCCTCACCATAAAAATCTACAGCTCGTAAAGTATTGCGGACTAAAATACGGGCTTCATCTTTGCGATTTGGGGCCACGGAATCTTCAAGATCGAGAATGATCCCATCTCCACCGTGCAAGCCGGCATTTAATGCCAGCTTGGGAGTATTACCCGGCAAATATAAGCGCGAACGGCGCATGCGATCTTTGCAAGTACCCGTGGTATTTTGTGGAAGCTGTTCCGGCAGATATGATATATCTGTATTGATCAGTTGTTTAATACATGCTTCAAGGCGAGCCGTGATAACATAATCCGGCGCTCCGTTATCGTCTATCGTAACATTTGCATGTTCAATGGAAAAAGCGTTCAGCACATCCGTAATTGTCTTTCGAATGGCTTTTCCAAACAAGAACTTGACCTTGCTGTTGACCGTGATATCCAAACCCCCACTTTTTTTCAGGGATAATGCAATTCGGCAGTCGGAACGATCAGCTCTTTCGTGTTGTCCGGCGTAAGCGGTTTTCACCTTGTGCTCCTTCGTAATTAGTGTCATAAATACTGCCTCATAGATTACGAAAGTTTTGCTCTAAAGGGTATTGTTTTTTAATGCAAATGATGGATTATGCGTTAATTATTTTGCGTAATCATGATACATGAAAATAAAAAATGTCATCTCGACAGGAACGCAGTGTAGCGCCGTGCCAGCCAAAGTCTTGACGTAGGCTGGGAGAGATCTCAAATTACTCAAAAAATATTTGGAGTTTGAGATTTCTCTACTTCGCTTTCCTTTGGCGAGCTTCGGTCGAAATAACAGAAAAGCGTTGATTTGAATGCCTTAATAATTATTTATTCTAAAATTGTTGGATTGCTTCTTTGATCAATCTTTCTTTGACTTCTTCGATCTTTATTTTTCTTCCAAGAACTGACGAAAGCGAGCATACGCTCTTATCTTGTATGCCACATGGAACAATACCATTGAAATATGAAAGATCTGTTGAGATGTTCAGGGCAAAACCGTGATAGGACACACCCTCCTTGATGCGCATACCGATGGCACAGACCTTAGCATCTCCGATCCAGACACCCGGATGTTCAGGGTGAACATAAGATGCGATCCCAAAGCCTGCAACCGTCCGGATGATCAGATTCTCCACCCATTCCACAAGACGACGAGGGCGCATTTCGCGATCCTTTAGTTTAATAATGGGATAACCGACAAGCTGACCGGGCCCATGGTAGGTTACATCGCCCCCACGATCAACATGGCGAACCTCAACACTATTCTGTTCAAGCTCCTTTTTATCCCAAACAACATTGCCTTCCCGGGCGTGGCGCCCAAGGGTAAACACATGCGGGTGTTCAAGTAAAAGTAAAGTGTCGGGAATTTTATTTTCTAAACGCTGCCTGTGCAGTTCAAGTTGCAGATCAAAAGCTTCAGCGTAGTCAATGGTTCCCAGATCCTGTGTGTGGAGTTCTTTTCCCATTCTTATATATTACATCTTCTGTCATAAATGTGCATTCATTATTTTACTTAATTTGGTTTTTATCTACATATAATTAATAAATGTAAAAGGCTTTCATAACAGTTGTTTATCCCATCCTTTCTTCATATTTTTTCCTTGAATAACATTAAATGGACATTGAACGGAAGGCTGGTACTTCCGGAGATATATGGAAAAACCGAATATTACAATCTTGATCGTGGATGATACGGCAACTAATCTACAGATCCTTACCACGATCGTGACCACGGAAGGTTATAACATTCTGCTCGCCCAATCCGGCGAAGAAGCTCTGCGTATAGCAAACGAATATCATCCGGATATTATTCTTCTTGATGTGATGATGTCCAAGATGGATGGTTTTGATGTGTGCCGTCAGCTGAAAGCCAACTCATCCACCCAGCTTATTCCCGTGATCTTTGTGACGGCCCGAACCGATGTTGAGGCGGTTGAAAAAGGATTTGATGTGGGGGGTGACGATTATGTATCAAAACCCTTTAATGACCGGGTTCTCCTGGCAAGATTAAAGACCCACGTTGAGAGATACCAGCGACAGCGAGAGCTTACCATTAACCGCGAGCGTCTTAATACGGCACTTGATGCCGCACAGATCGGTAGTTTCACTATTTGCCTGCCCGAGAGGGAATGGGTCCCCGATGAGCAGTTAATGCGTTTGTTTGGGATAAAATCAGACGAAGATACCTTTAATATGAATACTTGGTATGAGCATGTCATTCCCGAAGATATGGAAAACACCATGAATCGGATTGAAGCCTGTATAACCAAGGACCCTTTCTGTAAATTTGAATTCCGGATTTTTGATGACAAAAGAAAATATAAATGGTTCCGTTGTTCAATGCAGGTTACAGAGCGTAATGAAAAAAATGAATCCATATTAATCGTTGGTGTAAATGTCGATATCACTAAAGAACATAGCATGCTTGATACTATTCGCAACCAGGAAGAAATTCTGGCTCAATCCAGAAAACTTAAAGCTATGGGACAATTGACAGGCGGTATCGCACACGATTTTAATAACATGTTGGCCACTATTCTTGGCTTTGCGGAATTGCTGTCCGAAGATCTGCAAGATAACGAGGAACACAGTTATTATTGCAAAAATATCACTGATACCTGCGAGCGCGCGGCAACATTAACAAATCAATTGCTTACTTTTTCGCGCAAACAAAGCAAGCAAACAACGGCTATTGATCTTCATGGGCTTATTTTGGGATCGATGGATCTTCTCAAACACTCACTTGGGAAAAATATTAAGGTCAAACAAAAGTTAAATGCCAAAGAACATTTTATTATGGGTGAATTCGCTCAGCTTCAGAATGTTCTCCTGAATATGGGATTCAATGCCAGAGACGCCATGCCGGATGGTGGTATTCTTGAATTGACGACAGAGAATGTATCTATTTATGAAAAAGACATTATGCATCTGCCGGTTGATATTGAACCCGGCAATTATGTTGTTTTACATATCCGGGATACGGGTATGGGTATGGAAAAAGAAATTCTGGCAAAAATATTTGAACCATTTTTTACGACAAAACAAGCGGGTAAGGGAACCGGTCTGGGTTTATCCACAACTTATGGTACTATCAATGCACATAACGGAAGTATTTTTGCTGATAGCACGCCCGGTGAAGGAACTACTTTCCATATATATTTCCCCGTTTCCGATCTCAAGCCCAAAACAAATATCGAAGTAAGGGCAAGCTCTTCGCGCAATTCAGTTGAAGGTGGTACTATTTTGGTGATCGATGATGAAAAGGCGATTCGCCGAATGCTAATAAAGACCCTGATGTATGTGGGTTATGATGTATTGGAGGCCGACTCCGGAAAAACCGGAATTAATATTTACAAAAAAGAAAAAAATCGCATATCCGCCGTGATACTTGATGTGATCATGCCGGAAATGGATGGCGTACAAATTTACAAAGCCTTAAAGAAGATCAATCCGGATATTGCCATTTTGGTATCAACCGGCTATACCAGTAATAAGCAAACCATTGAACTTAAAGAATTGGGTGTTGAAGGCTTTCTTAAAAAACCTTATCGTCAAACCGAATTGGTTCTGGCTGTCAACAAAGTAATAAATCCTTCCTGATCATTTTCGTGAATCATATGAAGAACAAAAATTCTGAAAAACTCGCCTTTTATGAAGGCCGATTATCTCTGATCGGGAACTTAGTCCTTTTCGGATTAAAATTTTGGGCCGGAATAATATCGGCATCTTCGGCTTTAATCGCGGATGCATGGCATACGCTGTCGGATTCTTTGTCCTCGCTCATTATTATGATCGCCGCACGTGTTTCCGGCAAGAAAGCGGATGAGGAACACCCTTTTGGACATGGGCGCGCAGAATTGATCGCAGCCCTGATCGTGGGTATGTTACTCGTATTGATAGCGGTTGATTTTTTTATTGAGGGTATTCATAGACTCGGCGATCATACGACCGCACAATATGGTTTGATCGCGATCATTATAACTTCTGTCTCTATTGTTGTTAAAGAGCTCATGGCGCAGTATGCGTTCTCTGCGTACCGTAAAACGGCGTTCCTGTCTTTAAAAGCTGATGCTTGGCACCATCGATCGGATGCAATTTCTTCTGTGATCATTCTTGTGGGTATCGCAGTAGGCCGATTTGCCTGGTGGATAGATGGTGTTTTGACTTTACTGGTTGCGCTAATGATCGGGTGGACCGCTTTGCAAATCATCTTTGAAGGCGTTAAACCGCTTCTTGGTGAATCTCCGAGTGAGGAATTGTTAACCTATCTTTCTACCCGCTGCGATGAACTCGTTAAAATGAAGACCAATGTCCATCATGTGCATTTTCATCGCTATGGCCCGCATATTGAGCTAACCTTTCATCTTGAACTTCCCCCTGATATATCTTTACAAGAAGCGCATGATCAAGTCACCGTGATCGAGAAAAAAATAAAAGAAGAAAAAGATTTGGATGCGACGATTCATGTTGAGCCATTTCGCGTAAGGAAGGGATGATGTGTTTTTCTCTTCTTTCAATTTTCAGTTTTTATTCACGCTATAAAAAAGAACGGTTCATACCGTTCCCTACATTCACATTTTAGATTTCATATTTTACATTTTAAGATTTATTCCCACGAACGTTTAGTATGAAAACCTTCATACGTTTTTTCGTCTGCGTTGGGAATGTTCAGTCCCGGAAATTTTTTATTTAAGTAGTCTGAAAACATAAAATCAAGATGCGCATTGCTTTCGGGTGTAAAGCCCATGACCTGTTGCCATGTATCGGCATCTTCCATGCAGAAATAGACAAACAGATCTTCACCGCCATATTTTCGAAGTAAATGATAAAGATGTTTGTATGCCGCGATCCTGAGCGGTTTAAAATATCGTTGTTTATTATCATTACCACGGATCATTTCACCGTCCAATAAATTACTTTTGGGGAACTTGGCTTTTACCTTTTCACCCATTTCGGGCGGGAAGCGCAAAGACCCGATAGATATCCATGCAATACGAGATGGATCGGCATGTTCAAATAATATTTTAACCAGTTCTTCGTAATCCTTTTCCCAATTGCCGTCAATCAACATGGGGTCAAAATGAAACCCGGTCATATATTCTGACTTCTGGACCTTCTCAAGTGCTTTCATGCGTTTTTCAAGCGGCGCGGCCCGATATTCATGTTCGTTGATGCGGCTGATAGGATTCAAGGACCATGAGATCACCGTGCGACCCTGATGTTTTACATCCAGCAAATGGTCGACTGTGTCTGACTTTGTTTTCAATTCCAGTATCATGTTGGACTGCTTTGCCGCAAAACGTATAAGCTCCGGTCCAGCCTTTGCAACATCATCTATTGCTAGGCTATCTGCGAGCTCTCCCGTTCCAACACGAAAAAACCTTTTGGGTTCTTCCGCTATACGTACTCGTATCATTTCAAGCAGATCATCCAGGTTTGAGAACACGGTCAATAAGGGATTGTTAAGATAGTATTGCAAAATACAATAGGTGCAGTCAAAGGGACAGTTGGTCGCCTGATGCAGCGTCCAGTAATTGCAACAGATGTAAGGGTCACAGGTTCCGGGGCATATTTTAAAATGTTGTCCGCGTGCCGGGGTGATAAATATATTATGTTTTCCGCTGTGGGTTTCTTTTTCGAAAAGTGCCTGGCGGGCTTCGTCGGTGTCGGGAACTGTGACAACCTCCGCATCGGGATATGCGCGACAAAAACGCTGAGCCATTATCGTGTTCTCAGTGCCGGATGTCAGATAGATGATCATGGTTTAGCTCAACCAAACATGTGTCTGTCCAACGATCTTGCGGATATGCTGAACCATTTCACGTGCACCGTTAATACCATGACCGACCTTAATGATCTTTTCCTGCTCACCCGGATCCGGATAAGAAATATGGATATACATTATTTTATTTCCCGGATAACTTTGAACGATCGCTTTCAACTTTTTAATATTGGATTCAAAATTCTCATCATTCATTAAGCGTAAATTTATCGCACGGATCTTTTTTTCTCTAAGATCGGCAAGGGGCATGGCATAATTTAAAAAGATCGTTGGTAATTGATCGCGTTCCTTGTCGATTTTTAATGTGCCTTCAATATAGATCTTTGAGTCTTCCGCCAAGAGGTCTTTAAATTGAGCATATGCCTTAAATGCCAAAACCGTGAATTCATTTGTTAATGATTCAAATTGAAATCTGGCATACTGATTGTTTTTCTTATCGTAATTGATCGAGAAACTTGTGATCAAACCGCCTACCCGTAACGTATCGGGCAGGGCTCCGTTTTCTTCATTTAGAAGGTATTCATTCGAAACGGCTTCAAGTTCATCACGAAAGGGTTCAAGAGGATGGCCAGTCAGATAAAAGCCGATATACTCTTTTTCTTTCTCAAGCTTCATCTGCTTATTCCACTCGGATATTTCTTCGAGTTCCAGTTCATTCATGACGATCTGTCCTGTGCTGGCACCAAAAAGACTGACTTGAGCGGCTTGTTTTTCATCCTGGTAACGCTGCCCGTATGTCAAAGCGATATCAATGGCCTTAAACTTCTGACTTCTTGTACCTTCCAGCGTATCCATAGCCCCCGCATAGATCAAGGCTTCCAATGTTTTTCTATTTACAATCCTTAGGTCCACCCGGCTTGTCAGATCAAAAATACTTGTATAGGGTTTACCCGCTTCACGTGCACGGACAATCTCATTTGCCGCTTTTTCACCAATGCTTTTCAGTGCTGAAAAGCCATATGTAATTTTCCCGTCAAGCACCGAGAAATACGGAGTACCGGTGTTTACATCGGGAGGCATCACTTCAATATCAAGCTTTTTAGCTTCCGCAACCAATTCAACAACACGTTTGATCTCACCACATTCGGACGTCAGGTTGGCAGCCATAAATTCTGCGGGATAATGTGCTTTTAAATAGCCCGTCTGATAAGCGATATATGCATAAGCAACCGAATGACTTTTGTTAAAGCCATATTCTGCAAAACGGATAAGTAAATCGTAAATTTCATTGGAGATCTTTTCTGTGATGTTATTGCTTTTTGCGCCTTCAATAAATTCAGCACGCATTTTCTCCATCACATCAACTTTCTTCTTGCCCATAGCTCGTCGCAATGTATCCGCTTTTGCCAGTGATAGACCGGCAACACGCGATGCGATCTGCATAACCTGTTCCTGATAGACAATGATCCCATATGTGCTCTTTAAAATTGGCTCCATTGCAGGATCAACGTAGGTCACTCTCTTCCCGTGCTTCCTCTCAATATACTCAGGTATATTTTCCATGGGTCCCGGCCGATACAGCGCATTCATTGCTACAAGATCGTTGATACTGGTAGGGCGAAGCTTTTTTAAATATTCGCGCATTCCGCCCGATTCGAACTGGAAAAGTCCAAATGTGCGTCCTTCAGAGAAAAGATTAAATACTTTTACATCGTCTAACGGTATTTTATTAATGTCAAGTTTAACGCCCCGTTCTTTGAGAAGATCAAGAGTATGTTTGATCACCGTTAAAGTTCTTAATCCCAGAAAATCAACCTTAAGCATTCCCACTTGCTCCAAACAGCCCATATCATACTGTGTTGTCACATCATCTTTGGTAGATTTGAAAAGTGGTATATAATTTAAAAGATCATCCGGGGCGATCACGACACCGGCTGCATGAATGCCGACCTGACGGTTCATCCCTTCCAGAACTTTGGATATTTCCCAAAGTTTTTCCGTGGCGGGACTTTCGTGGATATATGTCTGTAAGTCTTTGCTGATCTTTTCGGCTTTTGTCAGTTCGGTCAGACCGTCTATTTTCTCCTGCTTTTCCAGCTTCATTCCCAAAGGTATTGCTTTGGCAAAACGGTCACCGGTAGCATAATCCATTCCCATAACACGCGCAACATCCCGAACAACCGCTTTTGCTTTCATCCGTCCGAACGTAATGATTTGGGTAACACTGTCTTTACCATAACGATCTTTAATATAGTCGATCACCTCGGAACGGCGTTCATAACAAAAGTCAATATCTATATCCGGCATGGAAATACGATCGGGATTTAAAAAACGCTCAAAAAGCAAATCGAATTCAAGGGGATTTATATCCGTGATTCCAAGAACATAGGCAACGAGCGAACCCGCTGCAGATCCACGACCCGGTCCGACGGGAATATCGTTATCCTTAGCCCACTGAACGAAATCCTGAGTTATGAGGAAATAGCCTGAGAAACCCATCCTTTTAATTACGGACAATTCAAAATTAGCGCGTTCTATATGTTCCTGGGTTATCTGTCCGTTAAAGCGCCTTTCAAGTCCTTTTTTAACAATAATATCAAGATAGATATCCGGATCCTGTGTCCCGGATTCAACTGGGATCGGGAAGGAAGGAAGGTGATATTTTATATCATCTCTTATGGGAGTATAATTACATTGTTCAGCGATCTTAACCGTATTCTCCAGAGCTTCGGGTACGTCTTGAAACAACAGTGCCATCTCTTCGGGAGATTTGTAATAAAATTGATCGTTGGCATATTTCATGCGATTCGTATCGCTGATATTAGAAGCTGTTCCGATACAAAGCAAGGCGTCATGCGCTTCAAAATGTTCACGCTTGGCATAATGCGCATCGTTAGCACAGACCAGAGGAATTCCGGTTTCTTTTGAAATTTTAATAAAGGCATCATTAACGATATCTTCTTCGGGCAGACCGTGGCGCTGGATCTCAAGATAAAAACGTCCGGGGAAAATACTTGCGTATTCAAGAGCTGCCTTTTTTGCCTCGTCGTACCCTTTTACGCGTGCAGCAACCGCTGCTTCCCCTTTGATACAGGCGGAAGTGGCGATCAAACCCTCGCCATATTTTCTAAGCAATTCTTTATCCACTCGCGGCTTGTAATAAAAACCTTCCAGATAACCGATTGACGTCAATTTCATCAGGTTTTTATATCCCGTCTCGTTCATGGCAAGAAGCACGAGATGAAAGTATTTACCTTCTTCGTCTTTAATACTGAACCGGTCGAGATGGGATCCCCTCGCAACATACATCTCACATCCGTATATTGGCTTAATACCGGCTGCTTTAGCTTCATTATGGAGTTCGATCGCACCAAACATATTGCCATGATCGGTAACTGCAACTGCAGGAAGATCCATTTCTTTTGCCATTTTTACAATGGTTTTGATCTTCTGCGCGCCATCCAGCGTACTATAGTCACTGTGTGTATGTAAGTGGACAAAATTTGCCATGTTTTCCTGATTTCCTGAGGTTCACATTAATGGGACCAAAGCTAAATGTAACCAACAAGAATGAAAAGCGGAATTACTTTCTTTTTTTGATGGGATTTTTTGACAAGGATCACGGATGCCCTAAACCCCTATAGACGGGATAACAGGATGTACGGGATAGTTTAAAGCAAGAATTTAATATTTATTTCCGCTCCTACGGAGCTCATTATTCAAAACAGAATAATCAACTACAAAGCTGTCGTCCCTACGGGACTTACGATTGCTCTACGTATCCCAGCCGGCGGGGAAATAGAGCCTGTCCTTCGCCCTGACGCTTCGGGGTAGCAAAGAAGGGTCTTTTGTTTCCTCTTCTCCCTTTCCCCCACTCTCCTCTTCATTCTTTTCCGACCATCCGGCAGATCCTCTCTACGTTCGGATACCAGCCGGAAGGTCTTTACGTCTTACGTTTCACGTTTTTACTTTTTCTTGGTTTTTTTGTTTTAAACAAGTATTTTTCTTTTTCTGCATAATTGGATATTGTAATACGCTAAAAAACGGGGAAATCCACAGGGAGGGAAATTCCAGTGAAACGATTTGCAAGTATAGATTTTTTGCGCGGTTTTGCCATCTTTATGATGTTGACCTTGCATATAGTCATGCATACTATTGACATTGACACACTGATGGCGAACATGTCAAAGGTTTCCTTTATTGAATATATTTTATTGATCATTTTGCCTTTTGGAGGAGGATTGGCCGGCTTTTTTCTCATGGTTTCCGCAATGGGAAATACCGTCAGCATGGAACATGAATTGGGTCGCAATATGTCGGCTTTTGAAATTGGCAAACGACAGGTCATGGGTGGTTTCATTCTCCTGATCTTTGCAATGCTGGTTGAGGGTATAATTGGGTATCATGGTGATCTCGGTTATAATATCCATTTGGCTTTGAAAGCGGCATCCAATCCCGAGCTTGCGCCCTTCAGGTGGGTGTGGGATCTTTCGCTTTGGCGATTCAATCATTTTGAGACCATTCACACGATTGCATGGTGTATTATTTTGAATGGCATCGTTCACAGTTATCTGGTTTCAAAAGAAAAGTACCGGGATAAAAACAAACTGATAAAAACTTACATCCTTTTGGCTATTGTCGTTCTTATCCTGACACCTCTTGCATGGGGATTGGCAAAGATCGCCATTCCGGGCTATCCCATTCAACTGGGGACATATGAAGCATCATATCCCATCATAGGCGTCGACTCGTTGGGACGATTTATTTCAGTGTTCTTTCTGCAAGCACTTGCGGGGCATCCCGAACCGGTTTTCCCCTATCTTGCGGCATCCTTTATCGGGACGATATTCGGACTCTTTTTATCCATGCCGAAAGAAGAACGCAAGGTCAAATTCTTTACAAAGACCACATTAAATGTGGGTGTGATCATGTACTTGATCGGTTTGGTTGGCGTCATCGCCAATATAATATATGTGATAAACACCAAGGGGTTTGATTCAGGCTTGAACGCCTATATGCATATTTGGGATCACCGCGGTTGGGTGTCGGAAATTCTCGGTACACCCTGGGTGGGTTGGTATTTTCAGTTCATGCTGTTGAACGGTTTTGGTATTCTGATGATCATGAGTTTGCTTCGTCTGGTTGAATTACGCGGCAAGGCAAAACCCTTTGGTCAAAGATCGCGCTTTATACGGCGCTTTGGGTTTGTTGCTTTCACAAACTACACGATACAGTTCATGTACTTTGTTGCCATGTTCATCACCATTGACTGGATCTTTGGAAAAACCTATGACAGAAATGTCGGCCTGTGGGGTGAAACAATTATCACTATCGTCATCGGCATTGGGACCATGGCCCTGATCAATATTCTCTGGGAAAAGATCCGTTTTGCGGGATCTTTGGAATGGATGGTCAAGCAAACGAATTATTTCCTTAATCCTGTTCGACGTAAGATGTTAAAAGAACGCGGAGTAAAATGGTACCAGGCCGGACTGTTGAATGTTGAAGGCGGACTTTACAATGCCGATTGGCTGAATGTGGTTGAGCCGGAAGAAATTGACTACAGCAATAAAGAAGAATCCATACTGGCAAAAAAACTGGCCCAGGTTGGATTTGTCTTCCCCATCTTTTCTTTTGTGGGATTTTTTATTGCACGTAAGGCTCGTGCCATTGAGGGTGACAGCAAAGAGAACAAAAAGGCCAGAGTTTGGAGCACAGTGTCTGTTGTGTTCTTTTTTGTCTGGTTGGTCGCTTTCTTTATTCTATCTCCATCATCGTTTGGAATTACAATGTAAAGAAAAATGATCCATATAAAAAAAGCCGAACTTATGTTCGGTTTTTTTAAAAATTTTAGCTTATTATTGCTGTTTGCGGTTTACTGTACTCTTGCTTCTGAGCTTTATCTTGAGTAAGTTATCGCATGAGATCAACCACCTTATCAATATTGTCGCTGTTTGCTTGCACCTTCCTATGCGTTCAATGCGCCTCCGAATCAGCACCCGGGGGTGGGCCCCCAGATAAAACTCCTCCCGAATTGATCGCATCAACGATACAAAGCGGGGCAACATTGGTTCCGGTTGACCATGTCCTTAATTTTATTTTCTCTGAAAATCTTAATACAGATATTGCCGAAAGAAGCATTACTATTTTTCCATTGGCCAATGATGTCTCGAGCACTATCGTTAGGGGTAAGAACATTACGATCTCTCCCGTTTCGGGATGGGATCCCGAGGTGGTTTATACCATTATACTTGGTAAAAATATATCCGACTATCGTGGCAACGGATTGCCCAGACCCTTGCAATTTAGTTTTACGCCGGGCGAAAATATGCCTGCGAACCGCATATCGGGAAAAATAAGCGGTCTAAAAGCCGGTACAACGGCAGTGATCTCTATTAGCCGTAAGACGGCTCATCCGGATTCAATTCTATTAAATCCTGAATACTACTCTCAAAGCGGACCCGATGGGAATTTCATTTTCGAACATCTTCCTTTAGAAAAATTCTATGTTGCCGCCTATATTGATCTTGATAAAAGCAACAATTTCAAAGCAAAATTCGATGGTATTTGTGTGCCGTCGCAACCCGCGATTATTCCCGATACGACTGATAGGCTTCTTATTCTTGAAGCGATCTATGATAATTTTCTTCCCGGGCGGCTTCTGCAAGCCGAAAGCATTCAACCGACAGTAAGTAAGCTGACCTTTCAAAAAGAACTTGCCCTGTGGAACGATATGGATGATTTCAGAATTAATTTCATAAATGTAGATACCGTTATTTATAACGCTAATGTTTGTACGCTTTATCATAAGCAAATTGAGGCGGATACTTTCCTTGTTAAACTAAACTCATTGTTTGACCATATTGGTGTTCCCCTGACAGATACAACTTTAAAAGTACCGCTTAAAGGCTGGCAGGATAGTCTGTATCATTATACAATGTTGGGCAATGATCTCTTCGTCTCGCCCCCGCCTTCTGCAGAAAAGCTTGAAGGACTATTTCAATCACCCGGCGATACATCAAAACTTGCTTTATATAAAAATATTCCCGGTTTTTATACCTTGCCAACCAGTAAGGCAAAACGACGGGGAACATGGCTGGTCCGTATTCCGCTTGAAAACGATATGGCCTGGGTGGTTTGGGATTCACTTTATTCGGTACCATTGGAGTTGAAACCCGAAGCCGACCATGGGGCGGTCATTGGAAATTTTGCTGCTGATGTCCCCGGGGATCTTCGTCTGCTACTACATAATATTCAGAAAAGTTATGATATTAAGATCAATGCCAAGACGATCAATTTTGACAAAGTTCGTCCCGGAACATATGACTTATCATATTATATTGACAGTAATTCAAATGGTCGCCGGGATTTAGGTCGACCCTCCCCCTACGTCAAGCCGGAGATACTTTTTGATCTTGATACCGGTATTGATGTTCGGGCTCGCTGGGACACGAAGCTTTCGGAACCCTATAAGATTGTCATTGAAAACGAATAATGAACAGACTATATTACACGGCAATAAATTAAAGAGGAAAATATGGAACACTATTACAGTGTCATTTTGGCTGGTGGTGTGGGCAAACGATTTTGGCCGTTAAGCAGAAAAAAACATCCCAAACAATTGCTTGATATCGTTGGTAATAAAAGCATGGTCAATTTGACCATCGATCGTTTAAATGTTATCAGTGAACTTGATCATATATTTATCATGACCAATAAAGGACAAGCAAAAATGATCATGGCTCAGAATGATGCTTTGACTGAAGATAATTTTATCATTGAACCTTCCGGCAAGAATACAGCTCCGGCCATTGGGCTCACTGCCATGTATTTGTTAAAAAAAGACCCGGATGCCGTCATGGGTTTATTTCCCGCAGATCATCTCATTACTGATATTGATAAATTTTCAGTCACCGTTAAAGCCGCTATTGAAGCAGCAACAGCGACAAAATCTTTATTTACCTTCGGCATCAAACCGACTTATCCGGCTACGGGTTACGGTTATATTCAAGTTGATAAGGATATTGAATATACCGGCAGTATTGCTCCTAAAAATACTCGGATCTTTAATGCAAAAACTTTTGCCGAGAAACCGGATCCCAATACGGCCAAGCTCTTTCTAAAATCCGGTGAATTCTTTTGGAACAGCGGTATGTTCGTTTGGAAGGCGCAGGTGATCATTGATAAGATCAATCGCTTCTTACCTGAGATCGGAAGAATTCTTCATGACATCGGTGACATGATCGGTACACCCGAATATGACCGGAAGACAAATAAAAAATGGAAAACGATCACACCTATTTCCATAGATTACGGCGTACTTGAAAAGTCCTCCCGTATCAATGTTGTAGTAGCTGAATTTGATTGGAATGATGTGGGAAGCTGGGATACCGTGTACAAGATCGGGGATAAGGATAAAAACAAAAATGTTTTTCGCTCTCAGGGGATGATGTTACGCTCCAGCGGAAATTATATTTACAGCAAAAATCTAAAAATATTCGGCTTGGGTGTTAAAAATCTGGTCATTGTTGAACACGGGGGTGCTTTATTGATCCTCCCTCGCGCGGAAGCGGAAAATATTAAAGAGATCGTTGATTCATTGCCCTTTATAGGCGAAGAGGAACTCCTCTAATGATGAAGCCAAAAAAACTTCAGGAATTACTGGCTGAATTTTTACGTGAAAATGAACTGGATGTCGTATATGGGATCGGTGCTTTTTCGGGTGGCCATTGTGTTATAAATGAAAATAGGGTTGTTGTGGTAAACAAACGGATGCCCGTCGAAGAGCAACTACGTATTTTTGTTTCTGTTATACTGGAGCTTCAATTGGATTATTCGGGGATCAAGAAAGAAGCCAGGGATTATATCGAGCGCTATATCAAACCTTAAAGTTAGCACGATGTTTTATAAGCCGATCCGGGTAATTGCTAAAAAAACCATCAACTCCATCAGCGATCAATAATTTTGCTATTTCGGGATCATCAACCGTCCAAACATAGACCTTTAGGCCATGATCATGAGCCAGGCGGATCCATTTTTCTTTAATATGCTGAACATTCAAATGCACCGAGATCGGATCAAATAGCCGAATGCGTTTTTTTAACTTTCTCGGCCTTCTCTCATAAAGTAATCCAATCGATACTTCCGGACAAATCTCATGAAAACGGCGCAGTTCACGATGAAAAAATGAAGAAACAAAAAAATTCTCCGGTTTCCAATGACCGGTACGAATACTGTTTCTGATCACCAACGCCGTCGCTAAAGCAGAGTGCTTGCTTTTTAACTCTACATTCATATCGATCTTGTCATCTAAATAATCCAATGTTTCTTTCAAGGTGGGAATATGTTCGCCATTGCCGGCATCCAATTTTCGTAGTCCGGCAAGTGTTTGCTTTTTGATCTTTCCGCGTACACCGGTGATCCGCTTGGTACGTTTATCATGGAAAACGAGAACCTCTCCCGTTTTGCATATTTGAACATCAAGTTCAATGGCATCTGCTTGCATGTCCAGAGCGTTGTGAAAGGCCGACAGGGTATTTTCAGGTTTATAACCGGATGCACCGCGATGTGCTATGATAGGGATTTTATGCATAACCTGTAGGATTCTTCTTTTGCCAGTTCCAAGCATCGCGTACCATATCTTGTAAACTAAATTTTGTTTTCCACTTTAAATATTTTTCGGCTTTTGACACATTCGCATATGAACTTGCCACATCTCCTGCACGACGATCCACAATCCTGTATGGAATGGAAATTCCATTTACTTCCTCAAATGTTTTTATCACTTCAAGAACACTATTCCCTTTGCCCGTACCCAGGTTGTAAACAGCTGGAACATCTTTCTCTTTGGGTCCTTGCAGCGCTTTTACGTGCCCTTCTGCAAGATCCATTACGTGAATATAATCACGCACACCGGTTCCATCGCTTGTGGGATAATCATTACCCAATACTTGCAACTGTTTTAATTGTCCGACTGCAACTTGTGAGATATAAGGCATAAGATTATTGGGAATACCATTGGGATCTTCACCGATCTGACCACTTTGATGAGCACCTACGGGATTAAAATATCGCAAAAGGGTTACGGACCATTCCTTATCTGATTCTTTAAGATCTCTCAGGATCTGCTCAATGAATAACTTTGATTGACCGTAGGGATTGGTTGCAGATGTTGGCATATCTTCGGTAAAGGGCACTTTATCGCTTAATCCGTAAACGGTAGCCGATGAGCTAAAAACTATATTCTTGACTCCGGCTTTTGCCATTACATCACAAAGAACTAACGTGCCATATACATTATTATAATAGTATTCCATGGGTTTTTCGACGGATTCGCCCACAGCCTTTAGGCCGGCAAAATGAATAACAGCATCAATTTTGTGAGCCATAAAAATCTTATGTAAGGCTGACCGATCGCAAATATCCGCTTCATAGAGTTTCAGAGATCTGCCGGTGATCTTTTTTACTCTTTTAAGTGATTCCGGATTACTGTTGCAAAAGTTATCAACCACAACGACGTCATATCCTTCTTCAAGCAATCGAAGGCAGGTGTGTGATCCAATATACCCGGCGCCTCCCGTAACGAGAATGCATTGCATAAATTAACCTTTTTTATATGCTGGAAAATATTGGTTTCAAAAATCAAATCCAAGCGATTTAAGTAAAGAGACGTGAGACGTGAGACGTGAGACGTGAGACGTGAGACGTGAGACGTGAGACGTGAGAAAAACTTCTGATATTCTATTTATGTTTACAAGTTAAAATAAATATTCTTCTGACTTCTGGCTTCTGAATAATAGTGTGACGGGGATCACATTCCAAAATACGTTGTTTTACTTCCAAAATAATTGATTTATTTTTTCTCCCATGAGAACAATTTCACAATGTTATTCCGCCGCGCTACACGGCATCAATGCTTATGAGGTAACGATTGAAACGCGCTTGGACCGCAGTACGCCAAAGTACTTTATTGTCGGTCTGGCCGAAAAAGCCGTCAAAGAAAGTTTTTCGCGTATGATATCCGCAATCAAATCTTGCGGATATCGAATGCCTGGGTGTAAGATCACTCAAAATCTCGCTCCTGCTGATATCCCAAAGGAAGGAACGGGGTTTGATCTTTCCCTGGCTCTTGGGGTTCTTGCCGGAAGTGAATTGGTCGATGCAAAGCAATTGCAAGATTATATTTGCATCGGAGAATTAGCGCTGGACGGACGTCTGAGGCCATCCAAGGGAATCCTCCCCATCGCACTTGGAATGAAACGTTTTCGTCAAAAACATCTAATCGTTCCCAAGGCAAATGCAAGGGAGGCGGCCATGCCGGGGTATTGCACCGTGTGGGGTGCAGAAACTCTGGAAGATGCCGTAGGCATCATTAATGGTTTTACAAAGATCAAGCCGGAAGTTGTGGATATAAAAAGTTTCTTTGGTGCCGATGAGAAACACAATGTGGATTTTTCCGAGGTTAAAGGTCAGGCACATGTTAAACGGGCTTTAGAAGTGGCGGCGGCCGGGGGACATAATATCCTTCTGATCGGACCGCCGGGCTCGGGTAAATCCATGCTTGCAAAACGCTTTCCAACCATACTTCCCGATCTCACGCTGGAAGAGGCAATGGAAACAACTGCGGTATATTCCGTTTATGAGGACATATCAGAAACAAGCCTCATTACCCGCCGTCCCTTCCGTTCACCGCATCATACGGTCAGCGATTCAGCTCTTGTAGGAGGTGGGCGTATTCCCCGTCCGGGCGAAGTCAGTTTGGCGCATAATGGTGTCCTCTTTCTTGATGAATTTCCGGAATTTAAAAAGAATGTTCTCGAAGTTTTACGTCAGCCGCTTGAAGATGGGCAAGTGACTATTAGCCGAGCTCTTGCCTCCCTGACCTACCCGGCATCCTTTATGCTGATCGCGGCTATGAATCCCTGTCCCTGCGGCTACGCAAGCGACCCCAACCACGATTGTTCCTGCAGTATCGGACAAATCCATAACTATCTTTCGCGCATTTCGGGTCCCTTGCTCGATCGCATTGATCTGCATGTCGATGTGCCGCCGGTCAGCTATGACGAGATCAGCGATCGTGAAGACAGTGAAAGTTCAAAAAATATCCGACAACGGGTTTCTAAAGCTCGCGATATTCAAACACAGCGATTTAAAAGATACACGCGCGTTCACTGTAATGCTCAAATGTTTACGCGGGATATTAAACGCTATTGTGAACTGGACGACGAATGCAGAGATCTGTTGAAAGTAGCCATACTCAGGTTGGGACTAAGCGCTCGGGCATATACGCGTATTCTTAAAGTTGCCCGAACGATCGCAGATCTCGATGCTAACGATATGATCGGATCCACCCATATCAGTGAAGCAATTCATTACCGCAATTTGGACAGGGATCGGGAGTTGTATTAAAAATAATCTTAGATTTAGCAGAAATAAAAAAGCCTGTCGTTAAGACAGGCTTTTTCTTGCTTATATACTTTCTATTCTAATAGATGCTCAAGCCCAATGTAAAACTCGTAGTTGATAAAACATTTGAGGTGTACTGCTGAGTTGATTCACTCCATGTGCGTTCCACATATTCGGATTCGCCTTTGGCGGTTCCGCCGAGGAAACGAAGATTGGCAAAAACATCTACACCCTTACGTAGGGGATAACCCGCACGCAAAGAAGCATCAAGGATTGATCCTTCAAATGAGAATGTAGCTCCGTTAATGATAGCAGAGGAAGCGTAAAGACCCGTTGCATCCAAACTAAAGTACAAACCGCTATTGAAGTTATAACGGCCATAGAGTTGTAATGCGGGTACCGGACCGACATTCTGACTGACGGTCATTTGTCCGCCACTGATCTCTTTAAAAACGATCGAGGCATCGCGAGCCTGCAAGGCAAGTCCTCCGGCCAATTGAAGTTTTTCGTTATTCACGAAAAAATAGGAGTAGGTAAAGCGATAGAAGGGGAAACCATATTTGATCTCCATCGGAGTACCTTCGGCAAAAAGGACGCTATCAATCAGCACATCATCCCGGAACGTCACGTTGGTCACAACCGTCAACGGCTGATAAAGCAGTCCGATCTTATGTTTATCTTTAATGGTCAATCCGGCAACATAGCGTTCGAAAGGACGCTATCAATCAGCACATCATCCCGGAACGTCACGTTGGTCACAACCGTCAACGGCTGATAAAGCAGTCCGATCTTATGTTTGTCTTTAATGGTCAATCCGGCAACATAGCGTTCGAATGGAAAGAGTATATCTTGGTCTCCTTCATTGACAAAATCAAAATTGGTAGCCCCTTCGTCAGTTCTTCCTGACTGGTAAGTATGAATAAGGACACCAAACAGGCCGGTTTCAACTTCAAAATATACCTTTACCGGACTGTCTTCTTTATTGATCAAAGACATATCATCAGCGGCCATTGCGAACAAGGTCATTACTACTATTGTAAATACTGCGATGAGTTTTTTTATTATTCTCTCCTTTAAGAGTTTTAAGTTGTAAACATCACTTATCAGAACAAAGATAGAATGAACTGGAGAAAAAAGAAAGAACATTTGCACATTACGCCAAATAACATAATGTGGGGCTCCTTTCTCTGCGGAATCTAAAATTCTTGTGTTTATAGTAAGTGACATGTAAATTGATCCAATAGTAATATTAATATAGTTTTACCCTGGGGAGGTATCCAATGAAGTATACAATATTAATACTATCGGTTCTGATCTTGTTCTCATGTACAGGACAGGATTTTCCAAAAAAAGACCTTGAATTCTATGAGGTCGATGGAAAAGTAAACCACCTTACAATCCACCATTACAAAGCACTTGAAAAGGATGGCAAAATTGTCAAAGGCGAGCCTTATCTGGAAGGTGAAGAAGACCAAACCCTGACTTTCAACAAACAAGGTTATGTAATTGAGGCTTATTTTTATGGAGAAGCGGACAGTCTAGATTCCAAATTGATCCGCGATCATGATAAGGACTTCAAATGCCTGGGTGAAGTGGGCTTCAATGCTAAAAACGAAACGATATTTGAATGGATCTGGCTTTATGATGATAAGGGCAACAACTTCGAACGAATACAGGTTCAGGAAGACAGCTCTTTATTCACATCCTGGTATCTTTATTATGATGAAAGCGGAGAATTGATCGCCCGTACCGTTTTTCGCAGTCCGAATAGCGGTTTGTTTGATTCACTTCGCTGGGTTCTTGATAATAAAAAACGACAGATCGAAGAATGGAATTATGGTTATTATGGTCTATATGGCTACAACAAGGTTGAATATATCGGCGAAACAAGCAAGATCTCAAAGATCTTCCGCTATGATTATCTAAAAGATCTTACCGATTATTATGAACTAAGTTATAATGACCATGACCTTATATCTGTTGCAAAGCAGTTCGATGCCGATAGCTTGGAACAGCAAGTCTTGAGCTTTGAATATACATATGACGAAAAAAGAAATTGGATCACCAAGATCCAGCTTAAAGACGGCTATCCTGTATATTTTGATGAAAGAAGGATCATCTATTATTAATCTAAATAAACTTTAAGGAGAAAGCATAAACAGTAAATTATTGAAGATCATTAATCCATTGTTGGGTCTTTCACTATTGACCGTGATCACTGTTTTGGGATTTATAAAGTTCGGAAAGGTAACAAGTACTCTTGTTGAAATTCATGAAATAGCGGGAATCGTTTTATTATCACTTTTGATCATCCATATATTTTTTAATCGCAAATGGTTTAAATCTCTATTCAAAAAAAGAAAATGATTCACCGAAAATGCGGAACTCTGTTAGCTAAAACGACTATATAGCTATCAACCACACGGGAGGTGGACAATGAAGAGAATTGCATTTTTTGACACCAAGCCTTACGATAAACGTTCATTTGATGAAGTAAATAAGAATTTTGGTTTTGAAATCAAATACTTCAGAGCTCGTCTCAGTAACGAAACCGTTGAATTAACGGATGGTTATGATGCGGTTTGTGCTTTTGTTAACGATGAATTAGATAAAAGCGTACTCGACCACCTACAAGAACATGACATTGAATTGATCGCACTTCGTTGTGCCGGCTATAATAATATCGACCTTAGCCATGCCTATGAACGGGTGCACGTCATGCGGGTACCAAGTTATTCACCCTACTCTGTTGCCGAACATGCCTCTGCATTAATATCCTCTCTTAATCGTAAGACCCATCGGGCATATTATCGTACGCGTGATGGAAATTTTTCTATTGATGGATTAATGGGATTTGACCTGCATGGTAAAACTGCCGGTGTTATTGGCACAGGAAAGATCGGTCAATGTTTGATCTCCATACTTAAAGGTTATGGCATGCGCGTGCTTGCCTTTGATCTCTATCCTAATCATGAATACGCAAAAAATGTCGGTATTGAATATACTGACCTGGAAACCCTATATAAAAAATCTGATGTAATCTCATTACATTGTCCCCTCACGCCTGAGACACATTATCTTATAAACAATGAAGCCATAGACATGATGAAACAGGGTGTCCTTTTGATCAATACAGGACGAGGTCAATTGATCAACTCCCTTGCTTTGATCAAAGGATTGAAAAGCGGAAAGATCGGGGGAGCCGGATTAGATGTTTACGAAGAAGAGGCTAAATACTTTTTTGAAGATTTTTCCAATTCTGCTATCAGTGATGATGTACTGGCGCGACTGATGACCTTCCCAAATGTTCTGATAACTTCTCATCAAGCTTTCTTTACACGTGAAGCAATTAAAAGTATCGCGGAAACCACTTTACAAAACATTAACGACTTCTTTAGTGACAATGTCCTTGAGAACGAGATCTGCTATCAATGTAATTCAAAATGTGTAAAGCCCGGAAAGAAACGCTGCTTTTAGAGCGTCACGCGTGACTCGTAAAGTGTGACTGGAAACTGTAATTTCTTCACAAGATTTTACTGATTACCGGCCACAAATTACAGATCATAGATTTATTATTTGTCCTTTGCCAAACGTCATTTTGTTTGTATTTTCCTGAGTTAAAAAATTATATGTAGGAGTTATAAAATGAAAAAACATTTTGAGATAATTATTCTCATGGGACGACCCGCTGCGGGAAAATCTGAAGTCATTGATTATTTAAAGAAAACACCTATTGGTGAACGTTTAGAACGTTTCCATATTAACAACTTTGAGGAAATTGATGATTTCCCCATGTTATGGACCTGGTTTGAAGAAGATGCTATTCTTGAAAAAGTCATGAACAAACCGCGCGTACATTCCGATTCAGAAGGCTATTTTCTTCATGATTATCAATGGAACCTGCTCATTGAACGTATTTCATTTGAATATGAAAAAAAACTTCGCGATGAAGGATACGCAGAAAACACATCAACTATCCTTGAGTTCAGTCGCGGATCGGAACATGGTGGTTACGAAAGCGCTTTCCGCTCACTCTCTGAAGACATTTTAAAAAAAGCATGCGTGCTATATATTGATGTTCCTTACGAAGAATCTTTGCGCAAGAACCGACGTCGCTTCAATCCAGATCGCCCCGATTCAATTCTTGAACACGGACTTCCGGATAAAAAAGTAGAACGTTTATACAAAGAAGTAGATTGGGAAAATTTTAAGGGCAATGACTCTGAATATATTTGCTTTGGCGAACACAAGATCCCATATGCTGTTTTAAATAATATGCCCGAAGTTACCATCTACCCGGAAAAACTGGGCCCGGCATTAGACAAATGCTTCACAGATCTATGGGAAATTAAAAACAAAAAATAACGAGGTAATTTTGGGAAATCGATTTAAAGACTTCATCAGCAACAATACTATCTGGGGCTTTGCCTTTGGTTATTTTGCTTGTTATGTGCCGTATTCTTTGTTTACCAAAATCATGAGCAAAGGATTATTGCCTTCTTTAGATGGCACCGGGCTTGCGGGATTTTCAATCCTTCCGGTCACGGCCATTGCAACATTGACCACCATGATCATCGTGATCTCTATCTTGGGGTGGTGGAAATATGCCAAACATTCAACTGTTTTTGGCATAAGTATACCACACCCTACAAAATGGACACTTCTATCAGGTATATTCACATCTTTGATCATTGGAACCACGACACTGGCCTATACTTTTGAAGGTGTTAGTATTGTCCTCGCCATGCTATTAATGCGAGGAGGAGTCTTGGTCATTGCACCTATCGTCGATACAATTACAAAACGTTCTGTGCGTTGGTTCTCTTGGGTCGGACTTGTTGGTGCTTTATCGGCATTGCTTATTCCCATCTTCGATGCAAAAGGATTCAAGATTCCGCTTTTATTGGGAATTGTGATCGCAATTTATCTGTTCTCATACTTTATGCGTTTCCAATTTATGAGTCGTAATGCAAAGTCAGATAAAAAAGAGGTTAACCTGCGTTATTTCGTGGAAGAACAAATGGTTTCCACACCTGTATTGGTGATCTTTCTTGCGTTTTTTGCATTGCTGAATGGTGATATCGGTGAATCCGTCCGCATGGGCTGGACTATGCATTGGGATCAGCCATATCTATGGGCACTGCTCCTCATTGGTGCATTTTCACAAGGAACCGGATTCTTTGGTACCCTTGTCTTCCTTGATAAGAGTGAAAACACCTATTGTATCCCTGTTAATCGTTCATCAAGTATCCTTGCCGGTGTGATCGCAGCTTTTCTGCTATCATTATTTCCCAATCAAGGTTTACCGCGAACTTCTCAGCTGATCGGAGCCGGAATTATTATTGTTTCAATTTTATTCCTAACCATTCCACCACTACTACAAAAAAAGAAAGAAAAAGCATAAGCGTTTTCTATATTAAAAAAGGCAGGTTAATCCTGCCTTTTTTGTATTTACTAAAAATTAATTCGGTGGTTTAATGCTTATACTATGCGGATAAATCAGATTCCATTTTTTTACCGGAAATAATGGGTTGTGATTGCAAGTATCCCTTAATATATTCTTTCGGTTATTTGAAAGATATTTTTTACAGGTTGGAACAATTTTTATGAAAATAACGATTTTAGACGGACGACGTTTTCGTCTTGCTGTCATTGCGGCAGCAAAAAGTTTGATAAGGAATGAAGACTATCTCAATAAGATAAATGTGTTCCCCGTACCCGATGGTGATACGGGAACTAACATGGCTGCCACACTCCACGCCATCGTAACTTCCTTGCGAAGCAATACGGATTTTGCCTTAGCTGAAATGAGTCAGCAGGTTTCCGATACGGCACTTGATGGTGCCCGCGGAAACTCCGG
>CAYNBL010000005.1:0-3570 GCA_964395205.1 uncultured bacterium
CGCAAATTATTAAAAATACCCATGAATAATGTCATCTCGACTAAGTCTGTTTCACGAATTATCGGGAAACGGACGCATGGAGAGATCTCAAAATAATCAAATTAATTTAAAGATTGTTCTTCTCTTTCATTTCCGTAGAATAATTTGAGATTTTTTTGCTTGGCCTGACGGGCGAAGCCCTGACCATTCGGGGCGAAGACTGTTCGAAATGACATAAAAAAAACTATTACTAGCATACGATTTCTATTTTCTAATCTGTTTCACACAAGGGGTTTTATCTTGTAATTATCCATTGTCAATTGTCAATTATCAATTAAAAAAAGGTAGCGTTATTATACGAATTATTTTATATTCAATGACATTTGAAAAACAAACAAAAAAGGAGAATCAAATGAGCGTACGTGTAGGTATTAATGGGTTTGGAAGAATTGGTCGTCTGGTATTCCGCGAAATGCAGAATCGTGACGGTATTGAGGTTGTTGCTATCAATGATCTTACCGATGCTAAAACCTTGGCTCATCTGTTAAAATACGATTCTGTTCATAAAAAATTTAATGGCATAGTATCAGCAAAAGAAAATTCAATCGTTGTAAACGGTAAAGAAATAAATATCTCAGCTGAAAAAGATCCTGCAAATCTGCCTTGGAAAGAATTGAATGTAGATGTTGTTGTTGAAGCAACCGGAGTTTTCCGCAAAAAAGAACAACTTGAAAAACATCTTGCAGCAGGCGCTAAAAAAGTCGTTTTGACTGTTCCTGCAAAAGATCAAATTGACAACACCATTGTTCTGGGTGTTAATGATAATGAACTTAAAGACAGTGACAAGATCGTTTCTAATGCTTCTTGTACAACAAACTGTTTGGCTCCCGTAGCGAAAATCCTGAATGACGAATTCGGTATCGTTAAGGGGTTGATGACAACTATTCACGCGTATACCAATGATCAGGTGATCCTTGATTTCCCTCATTCTGACTTACGTCGTGCTCGTTCAGCGGCCGTATCAATTATTCCGACAACCACCGGCGCTGCAGCTGCAGTGGGTAAGGTTATCCCTGAATTGAAGGGTAAACTTAATGGTATGGCAATGCGTGTTCCTACACCAGATGGTTCTGTTGTGGATCTCGTTGTTGAACTTGAAAAAGAAGTTACCAAAGAAGAAGTTAATGCCGCTATGAAAAAAGCTGCTGAAGGCCCCCTCAAAGGTATTTTGGAATACACTGAAGATCCTATTGTATCAATTGATGTCGTAGGTAACAGTCATTCCTCTATATTTGATTCAGGCATGACCATGGCTTCAGGTAATATGGTCAAAGTTATCAGCTGGTATGACAACGAATGGGGCTATTCAGTCCGCGTTGTTGACCTCGTTGAAAAAATGGCTAAATAATTTGTCATAAACTATGCAAAGACTGTTCGAAAGAGCAGTCTTTGTTTTATTAATCTGTATGTCAAAGATCAAATTTATATTTGCACTACATAATCATCAGCCCGTCGGAAATTTCGACGATGTTTTTGAGCATGCTTATGAAAAATCGTATAAGCCCTTTATTGAATTGTTGAAACAGAACCCGGCGATTTCCGTATCGATGCATTACAGCGGACCTCTGCTGGAGTGGATAATAGAACACAAAGCTGAATTTTTGGAGAATATCCATCAATTGACCGATCAAGGTCAATTGGAATTATTATCTAGTGCATATTATGAACCTATGTTGACACTTTTACCCGAAGCGGATCGCATGGGACAGATCAAAATGCAGAATTCCTTGCTAAGGGATACTTTTGCATTTACGCCCAAAGGCATGTGGCTCCCTGAACGTGTTTGGTCACTTGATCTTCCTTACAGTATCTGCGAAAGTGGATTGAAGTACACTGTAATTGATGAACATCATGTCAGTAATGAGCGCCCGATCAAAGGTTACTATAATACCGAGGCTGAAGGTCGTACGATTGGTGTATTTTCCATTTCAGAAAAACTTCGCGAGATGATCCCCAATGAGCATCCTCAAAAAGTTATTGATTATTTAATTTCTCAGGCATCAGATAACGAGCAGGACATTCTGGTATTCATGGAAAACGGCGAAAAATTCGGTATTTATCCGGATTCGGAATCTCACATTGAATGGTTGCATAGTTTCTTTAATCTTTTAAATAAAAATCAATCCCAAATTCAAACAACTACTTTCAAGGATTATTGGGAACATCATATGCCTTTGGGATTGACCTATCCGACTGAAGGCGGTTATACTGAAATGGATAAATGGGCCAGTTCCAAGAATGGTTTTGGCAAAGGCTGGAGAAGCTTTCTAAAGAAATATCCCGAAGCAAACTGGATGCATAAACGTATGTGTCAGATCTCCCGAAAGATCGAAACTTTAGCATGTACCGGCAAAGCCAAGAAAAGCATTCGAAATATCAAGAAACAATTCTGGTCAGGCACATCGCATGATGCATATTGGCATGGTATTCACGGAGGAATTTATCTTCCGCATCTCCGCAATGCAACATGGTCTAATTTGATCAAAGCCGAGGCAGCGATCGATAAACATTTATACAATCTTTCCGACCAGATATATCAGGAAGTGACCGATATTAATCGTGATGGTTACAATGATGTTACGATCACAACAAAAAATTTCCGTGCTGTATTTGATTCACGCTTTATGGGTGGATTGGAAGAGCTCGATTTCAAACCGGCACATGTGAATCTCTGTAATAATATTTCCTGTCATCCTGAACTATTTCACGATGAAATGGATGTTAAACCCGTTTATGACAATCATCCCCGTTATTCACTAATTGAACGATATTACGACAAAGATATCACGGTCGATATGGTTAGAAATCAGCAATTGGATGATGCCAGTGATTTCTTGAATGAGGCAGTAGAAGTTGAAAATACCGTAAATTCATGTTGTGTTAAATTCTCTCGAAACGGGTGGATCAATTGGCAACGGGCACATCTATGCAAATCGATCAAGTTTAATGAAAATGGTTTTGACGTGACTTATCGCGTTAAAAATAACGGAATAGGTCCTATAGAATGTTTGTTTGGTCCCGAGTTCAACTTCTCTGTTAATGGCGGTGAATGGGAAAAGCGCGTCTATGCCGAACCTAAAGAACTTAAAGGTCAGACAATGGAGCGCGTGTCCGATCTGGAAGATATAAGTAAATTAGTAATTAAGAATTTAGCAGAAAATTATCAGATCAAGATCAAAAGCAAAGAAGTCGCTCGCGTCATGACCTATCCCAATATTATTCCTGTCCTGCAACCGGATGGTATAGAGAATATTTTTCAGAATGTTGTGCTAAATTACTTTTGGAAAATTGCATTGGATCCGAGGGAAGAGAAAGAAATTACCTTGTCGGTGGAAATAAAATCCTGTAAATAATTATCTTTGATATAAATAAATGCAGAGGCACACCATGGTGTGCCTCTGCGATATTATGGGTTAAATAATGTAGAGACATGCCATGGCATGTCTCTACTGTTAAATAATAATTACAATTAAACTACCCGGTCATTGACCGGGTAGTTTATCACACAAATGCTATCAGAGCTTATCTGTT
>CAYNBL010000005.1:3670-15021 GCA_964395205.1 uncultured bacterium
ACCCGGTCATTGACCGGGTAGTTTATCACACAAATGCTATCAGAGCTTATCTGTTAGCAATTCTGGCAAGTCGTTTGATCCTGCGTTCAGCTTTTGCTTTTTTGATCCGTTTATCCTGGCTGGGTTTGATATAATAAG
Organism: uncultured bacterium; assembly: GCA_964395205.1. Taxonomy (GTDB): domain Bacteria; phylum Fidelibacterota; class Fidelibacteria; order Fidelibacterales; family Fidelibacteraceae; genus M50B103. The sequence continues at coordinate 3,809 of CAYNBL010000005.1, forward strand.
AATTCTTATTGATATCTTTCATAATTCCGGCTTTTTCGAATTTCTTCTTAAAACGGCGCAGGGCTCTTTCGAGAGGTTCATCTTTATGAACTGTGACTTGTACCATGTGTTTTCACCACCTTCCAATGGATTTATTGTTAACCTAAATAATTTCTCAATTTTGTACTTCGCGATTTGTGACGAAGGCGTCTGATCGCTTTTTCTTTTATCTGACGGACACGTTCACGAGTAAGGTTAAATTCCTCACCAATTTCATTTAAAGTCAAAGCATATTCACGGTCAATACCGAAATACATTTTAATGACTTCGCGTTCCCGGTCTTTAAGTGTATCTAAGGCAGATTGAATTTCTGCTTCTAAGGATTCATCCATTAAGCCTCTATCAGGGGCTTTTTGTCCGCCATCTTCAATAATATCGATCAGCGAGTTCTTTTCACCGTCACGGAAAGGAGCATCTAATGAGTGGTGTCGACGAGATATCCTGATCGCATCGGAAACTTCCTGGGTTTTGATCCCCAACTTAGTTGCAAGTTCTTCTTCATTGGGTGTACGTTCCTGACTGCCTTCCAATTCTTCAGCAGCACGTGTGATCTTGGATATTGTACCAACACGGTTGAGGGGAAGACGAACGATACGACTATGTTCGGCAAGCGCTTGCAGGATTGACTGGCGTATCCACCAAACTGCATATGAAATAAATTTGAATCCACGAGTCTCATCAAAGCGTTCTGCAGCTTTGATTAAACCCAGATTACCTTCATTGATCAAATCTGTGAGAGGTAGTCCTTGTCCCTGATAATCTTTTGCCACAGAAACAACAAAGCGTAAATTTGCTTCGCACAGTTTTTTCAATGCCCGGCGATCGCCTAGTTTTACTCTTCGAGACAGATCAATTTCATCTACCGGTTTTAGCGGTTCGAAATTTCCTATCTCATCAAGATAACGGCTTAAAGCACGGTTTGCTTCACTGCTGTTACGTTTTTTACGAGCGGCTTGATCACTGTTGATCTTTACATGTTGTTTTACTACCGTCTTTTTTTGCTCTGTGGGCATCTTAAATCCTTAATAAAAATAAATGGAAAAAAGCGAATTAATATAAGGTATGAGGAGCCATAAATCAAGGATAAAATACTCTTTTATAGACATGAGACGTAAAACGTAAGATGTGAGACGTAAAGACCATCCGGCTGGCGGAGAAGGTTCTATTCATGATTCAGTGTTGATTGGTAAGAATAGATCTTTCGACCCCGACATTTCGGGGCTCAAGATGACAGTTTGATTTGCTTAAATTATATTTGAATTCTCACACCAAATGCTTAAAATTTCATAACAAAAATAATTAATTAGGAGGAAGTATGACTTTGGCAACTATCCAAGCCTTAGATGGCTTACGTGAGCTTAGCATGTTGAAATGGTATGTGATCCCATTATTGGCGATCGTATTTTACATTTATACTCAAGAGATCAATAAAGCGCGTTTGACTAAGAATTGGGATGCGCTATTTGCCGGATTAGCGGTTTTTGGCCTTGATTTCTTTAATGAAACATGGAACGGATGGGTTTTGTGGATATCCGGAAAATCTGCCTGCTGGACAACACCGGGTGATACCGCTTTAAGAGTGACCGTCGGTTGGAATATAGAGATCATTTTTATGTTTCTCATTTTGGGTATTGTTTTTTATAACTCATTATCCCCAAAACAAGATAAGAAGATTCTGGGACTCAATGAAAAATGGACTATAGCCATTGGATTTACTATTCTCTGTGTCTTTATAGAATGCGTATTAAATAAAGCTAATTTGCTTATTTGGGAATACGCTCTATGGAATCGCACTATTGCAGGTATTTGGCTGATTTTGATTATTGGTTATTTCTTGTTCTTTGCCGGTGCTATCTTTGTAATCACACGTAAGACCATGAAACAAAAACTTATTACCCTTGGCGTTATTTATGGTGTCCCGATCGTGATGAATATCATTGCGGCTATTGGCGGAGCCACATATTAGTAACTGGTAACTCGTAACTGGTAACGAGTGAATAAATAAGAAAAAAAGATTCAAGAAACAAGAATCAAAAGAATCATGTGTGGAGGTGTGAATATGAAAAGTAAATTTGTTTTCATTTTAATATTGTTATTTACCGCTACCGCACTATTTGCAGAGAAAATGCTTGATCTGACAATTCGATCCGGGCAGGGTGGTTTTTCTGATATTCGTTCTCCTATTGGTGTTCTTGGAGGAGGGGAGTTGACACTGGATATTAAACTGCGGCAGTTGCCATTGGCATTTTCCTTTTCGGGAGAATATTACACAAATAGCAGTCAACCTACACATGCATACGAGATCGCCGGAGCCAGTACTTATAGTTTGCTTTACATGGATAAACTTTTTTCGTGGGATCGAGTAAACGTATTTGCCGGGCTCGGTCCGGGCTATATGGAAGTCCCCATCGAAGATGCACTTCCGGCCAGAATTTATGAATCAGCCTGGTATCTTAATGTTGAAGCCGGTATAAATATTCGTGTATTATGGAAATTTGGACTTTACGGGGTATACAAATATATGTACGCATACAAAGATGGCGGCTCAACGCTTATTGATTTCAATGAGCATATACTCTTGCTGGGATTGAGTTTTAACTTTTCGATTTAAGTAATTGCCTCAATGAGAAAAATATTGATTGAGGCAATGGTGATTCAATTGATTGAGTCAATCAAACAATAAGGGTTTTACTTTATGAAAACTAAACTATTGCTTCTGTTCTCCCTAATTCTTCTTTTATCATGCTCAAATAAAAAGGATATCTTACCGGTATTTAATCTTGAAAAAGATGATCGTTTGCTCGCACACATCGATGTGGAAACTACCGGTTTGGTCCCCGGATATCATGAGATGATCGATATTGGACTCGTTATCACGGATGTGCAGGGAAATAAGATCGACAGTCTGTTTGTTTTGATCCAGCCCGATCATCCGGAACGACTCCAACAGGGTGCATATGATTGTAATGCTTTTAATGCTGAACTTTGGGAGCAACGCGGAGCTTTAAGTATCGACGAAGCTGTTGATCAGATATTAGCTTTCCATCAACGTGTCTGCGGTGATAAACAGGTTCTAATGGTAGCATATAACTCACATTTTGACTCTGCCTTCTTAGACCATTTATTCCGTCACGCCGATCACAGTTGGCGTGAAATGTATTATTACTTTGTCCTGGATATTCCATCCATGCTTTGGGGAATGGGATATACCGATCCTCAGGCCGATGAATTTATGGAATTCTATCAGATCGAGGATGAACCGCATGTTGCCGAATTTCATACCGGCATCACCGGTGCCATGGTGAATGTAAGGATATATAAGGCATTGATGGATCTGCATAAATAATGTGTAATTAAAAATCATATACTGTAGAGACAAGGCATTGCCTTGTCTCTACAAACGATGCATTGCCTTATCGCTACAATAAAAAAAAATTCCCAAAAAAATTATTGTTTTAAACCCAAAAAATAACGACTTTTGGCTTGTGGTAGGGTTACTCAAAAATTATCTATTCTATATCTCAAAAAAATAAGAGGATACGTATGTCTAAGACACCTCAAAGCGGCGTTGATATTGATCTTGGAAATCAATGCTCCCGCACGGCCTACGCTTGGGCCAAAAAAACTTTTGCAAATCGTCCCGCGGGTGAAGGTAATCCTAAACTGGATGTTGATGGCTCTTTTTCCAATATCATGGATTTCCGCGGTGTTAAGGTCGGTATGTCTTCCGATGGCATTGGAACCAAGATCGAATTGGCGGAACGCACTGAAATTTATAATACCATCGGCTATGACCTGATCGCGATGACGGCCGATGATCTGGCCGCAAATGGTATGGAAACGGTCAATATGACCAATATCCTTGATGTGGATCATCTTGATCACGATATCGTTGATAAATTGATGCAGGGACTGAATGAAGCGGCAAATTTTGCCAAGGTCATTATTACCGGGGGTGAGATCGCTGAGATGGGAAACCGCGTCGGCGGCTATGGTGATAAAATGCACTTTAACTGGTGTGCAGCCGGGGTCTCGATGCTGCCCGAAGGATTAAATCCCATTGATGGCGCTGATATTAAGCCCGGTGATGTTGTGATCGCATTGAAAAGTCGCGGTTTTCGCTCTAACGGCTATTCTCTTTTACGCCGCATCATGGAAGATAATTATGGACCGGAATGGCATGAGCATCCTTATTGCGATAGCACCTGGGGTGAAGCTCTCTTGGTGCCCTCATTGATCTATACTCCCTTGATCGCAAACTTACGTAAAGCGGGTCATGAAATTAAAGGTATCTCGCATATTACCGGCGGGGGACTGGGTGATAATTTCGGACGAGTTCTAAAGGTCAGTGGTTACGGTGCCGAATTAAATGATATATATCAACCGCTTCCTGTCATGTTAGCCGTGCAAGAAGTGGGGAAGGTCTCCGAAGAACAGGCTTACCGTCTTTGGAATATGGGTAACGGTATGTTACTTGTTGTTTCCTCTGAACAGGCGGAAGATATTATCAAAGATGCTGCACAATTGAAATATGAAGCAAAAGTGTGCGGTACGGTCATTGAAAAAGCTGAGATCACAATAGATACAAAAGGTTTAGACCCACAAAAATTGACATATAAAGTCGAGCGTGACTAATATAAAGGAGACAGAGTGAATACCTATACGATCCAACTAATGCTCAGAGATAATATCCCGGATGTTGCCGGGAAAGCGCTTGAGCAGGACGCAAAGCGGTATTTTCAAATTATAACGGGTACTATCCGTGTATCCAAAGTATTTACAATTTTGACCGATAAAACTGACAATGAGATCCTTGAGTTCGGAGAGAAAACGCTGAAAGATGCTATTTTGCATGATGTCCATATGGGTAAATTGTTCATGGACACATCCTTTCAACGTCATCTCTATATGGCAAAATTGCCCGGAGTCACAGATGATGAAGGTGTTTCGGCGCAAAAAACATATGCCGATTATTTCAATGTGGAAATTGAGAGTGGCGAACAGTTCATTTTTACCGGTGAATATTATTATATTGAGAAGGTTCTTTCGGATGACGATCTCCAAACTCTGGGAAATGAGCTGTTGGGGAATCCCCTCATTAATCATATCGAATATGGAAAACTTAAGAGCAAGATCGAATACATTCCGACCGTATTGATCAAAAGTGACGTCCGGATCGATAGTATCGATATTGATAAAAGTGATAGCGAATTGTTGGAGCTTTCCAAGAATATGCTCTTGTCACTTGATCTGAAAGAAATGCAGACGATCCGGGATCATTATTTGGATGACAAGACAAAAGCTCTCAGAAAAGAGATCGGGTTGAGTGAGATCCCTACCGATTGTGAACTGGAAGTGTTGGGACAAACCTGGAGTGAGCATTGCAAACACAAAGAATTTAATGCTATCATTACTTATAAAGATCTAGATACCGGCGAAGAAAAGACCATCGATTCTCTGTTCAAATCATATATTTATAATTCCACTAAAGTTATTCGCGAGCGTTTTGAAAAGGGTGGGAATGACTGGATTTTAAAAGTTTTCAACGATAATGCCGGTGTGGTCAAAATTGATGACGAAAGCGTATTTATCTGGAAAGTTGAAACGCATAACAGTCCATCAGCACTGGATCCATACGGCGGCGCATTAACGGGTATCGTCGGTGTGAATCGTGATCCCATGGGAACGGGTATCGGTGGCGGAAAATGTCTGTTTAATACAAATGTTCTTTGTTTTGGTTCGCCTTATTATGAGGGTGAATTGCTGGAAGGCCAGTTACATCCAAGACGTATCATGTCCGGTGTGGTAAAAGGCATCGAGGACGGCGGAAATAAATCCGGGATTCCTACCATTAACGGTTCGATCGTATTTGATGATCGTTTCCGTGGTAAACCGCTTGTCTATTGTGGCACAGCAGCCGTTATGCCCATGTATTACAAGGGAAATCCCTCTTGGGATAAACCCATTGATGCAGGTGACCGCATTGTGATGGCCGGTGGACGTATCGGTAAAGATGGAATTCACGGAGCAACTTTCTCATCACTTGAAATTGATGAACATTCACCCCGTTCAGCCGTGCAGATCGGCTCACCGATCACTCAGAAAAATATGTCCGATTTCATGGAAAAAGCGGCAAAGAGCGGTTTGTTAAAATCATCTACGGATAATGGAGCAGGCGGGCTTTCCTCCTCAATCGGAGAATTGGCTGAAATTACCGGTGGCGCAGTTGTCGAATTAGATAAAGCACCTTTAAAATATCATGGATTGCAGCCTTGGGAGATCTTTGTATCGGAATCTCAGGAACGCATGAGTTTTGTGATTGAACCGGATAAAATAGATGCTTTATTCGAAATGGCTAAAGATTTTGAGGTCGAGATCACCGATATCGGTTATTTTACGAACTCCGGTTATCTTGATATCCGCTATAAAGGTGAACGGGCTGGCTATCTTGATCTGGATTTTATGCATAATGCCGTTCCCAAAAAACATATGGAGGCCGAATGGAAGACTCCGGTACTTCAGGAACCGGGTATTGTGGATGCCGATAACAATGATATTCTCCTGAAATTGATGGGTAGTTTGAATATTTGCTCCAAAGACCCGGTGATCCGCGTTTATGATCATGAAGTCAAAGGCAAAACGGTGATCAAACCTCTGATGGGTGAAAACGGTAATGCTCCTCAGGATGCGGGTGTGATCAGGATCAATCACAACGATTTTACCGGTGTCGCGGTTTCAAATGGTATTATTCCACGTTATGGCGATATCGATGCCTATGAAATGTCCGCAGGTTCTTTTGATGAAGCGGTTCGTCAGATCATTGCTGTTGGCGGTAAATTACCCAACCCAAATGAAAAAAACGGCATTTTTTGGACCGTGAACGACAATTTCTGTGTTCCGGATTCCCTTTATGACGAGAATAAAAATCCCGATGGAAAATATAAACTTGCCCAATTGGTCAAAATGAACGAGGCACTTTATGATATGGCGACCTATTTCAATATTCCGATGACTTCCGGTAAGGACAGCATGAAGAACGATTTCAAAAAAGGTAATGTAAAAATATCGGTTCCGCCGACCATCCTTTATTCTATGGTTGCCAAGATCGATGATGTGCGTAAAACCATAACATCAGATTTTAAAGAAGCCGGTGATGTGATCTACCAGGTGGGTAAGACCTATAATGAACTTGGCGGGTCGGAATGCTACGCACTATTTGATGTTTTGGGTGCTAATGTTCCCAAAGTACGGAAAGAAGATGCAAAGCGCATTTATGATAAAATGGCAAAAGCGAATGAAAAAGGATTAATCGAATCTGCTCACGATATGTCAGACGGCGGATTGGCTGTTGCTCTCGCAGAATCAGCATTTGGCGGTAACAAAGGATGCAGTATTGACATCCCTGCAACAGAGATAGGGGCTTTGGCTGAGCTTTTTGCCGAATCACATTCCCGTTTTGTTGTTACGGTTCCCGAGAGCAATGCAAAAGCATTTGAAAAGCTATTTGCAGACGATTGCAGAAAATTGGGATATGTAAACGACGAAGAGAACATGACAATTGTTATTGATGGTAAAGAAGTTATTCAATCCAAGATCCGGGATCTGTTTGAGGCCTGGAGCAACGGATTAAGAAAATAAAGGGAAAAGCATGGTTAAAGCGCTGATAGTGACCGGATTTGGCATTAATTGCGAAGAAGAAATGGCAGCAGCATACCGTTTGCTGGGAGCAGAAGCGACCATCCTACATCTGAATGAATTATTTCAGGAACGGGATTCCATCCACAACTATGATATCTTGAATTTTCCGGGTGGTTTTTCCTTTGGTGACGATATCGGGTCGGCAAAAGTTCTTGCAAATAAATTCAAATTCAAAAAAATGAGTTCGGGGAAACTGTTTATCGACGAGATCAGCCAATTCCTGAAAGATGGAAAATATATCATCGGAGTCTGTAATGGCTTTCAGGCTTTGGTAAAAATGGGATTACTGCCCAATATTGGTGGCAATTATGCACAAGAAGTCACACTGACAAATAATGCATCGGGTAAATTTGAAGATAGATGGGTGCATTGCAGTATTACTCCTGATAATCCCACGCCTTTCCTGAGTGACAACAGTATCACCGGAATGGATTTGCCCGTGCGCCACGGTGAAGGGAAGCTTATTATTCGGGATGAAGAGATCAAATCCGCCATATTAGAGAAAAAACTTAATGTTCTGACCTATACAGATAAAGACGGTGAACCTACAGCAGACTATCCTGCCAATCCTAATGGATCAGAATTGAATTGTGCAGGTCTCTGTGATATCAGCGGTCAAGTTTTCGGACTGATGCCGCACCCCGAAGCCTATTTATCGCTTTATAACCATCCCGATTGGGCCGGTAAAAAACGCACGAACCCCGAGATCTCCGAAGATGGAGAAGGAATGAGTATATTCAAGAATATCATTAAAAAAGTTAAAATATAATCCAAAGTGTAAGGAACAGGCATGCCTGTTCCCTACATGAATGTGATATAAGGTAAAGAGTAAATGTCCACAAACCTCGAAAAAGGTAAACAGCAACGACTGAAAGTCACTCGATATTATGTGAGTGCCTCGCAGTTCATTATCCGTTTACTGATGGGGCTGGGCATTTATATTGTTATCCGAATTGCCACGATGGCCTTTTTTACTAAAAAAGTTGGTCTTTCGTTCACATTATGTGATTCTCTTGCCGAATTGGTCATCTTAATGTTAACAGCAGTTTTAATGATCTTATTCATTTGGTTGAAAGGGACCCGTTTTCATCTTGCCGCCTCGGTATGGATGCCGGCGATCGCCTGCCTGGCATTTTCAGATTGGATACGGTTTTTTATGACCCTGACCCAGATACATATGATGGATGCCTTGCTCGGGACCTTGCCTTTTGTTTTACCGCTGACCCTGATGGTATTGCTTTGGATGTTTGATCCGGAAAAAAGATTAATGCGTATTATTGGGACGATAGTATTAGTGGGATTTTGTGTAGTATGGGCAATAGATATGCCTCGGAGTTTGCAGGAAGCAAAGGATCTAAATATTATTTCTACGTCATATCAGGAATTCTATCAAGATATGCGAGATCAACATCAAGTTTCATGGTATGATGCTCCGGAATCCTTAAGATCCGGAAAAGTTTACAGTGAATGGAAATATAAGCCTGTTGAAATTAGCGATTATAACATTGATAAAGATATTTCAAACATATTCGCTTTTTATTATGTGGAACAAGTTGAGATTGTCATCCCGGGCATGAAAGCTATTTTACCCGTTTCAATTCAGGAAATCAAATTCCCAACCCTTGGACAGATGAGTCTGCATTATTTTTATAAATATTCCACGGAACGCCGCATTGTGATCGGAGATTTCCAGTACAGTGGTGATGCCTTCTTTCTGGTGCAGCACGAAAATGGCGAACAAACTTTTGTAGATAATGTATTGATAAGAAAAAAAGATAAGGAGAGTGAATAATCATGATCAAGATCCAACGTGCACTGATCAGTGTATCTGACAAAACAGGCATTGTAAATTTTGCCGCAGCTTTGGAACGGCAGAATTGTGAGATCATTTCTACCGGAGGCACAAAAAATGTCCTTGAAGAGGCCGGAATAGCTGTTACCGATATTTCCACCGTTACCGGAAATCCCGAAGCTTTCGGGGGAAGAATGAAGACGATCTCTTTTCAAATAGAATCTGCCTTGCTTTATGATCGTGAAAAAGACGCCAAAGAGGCTTCAGAGCTTGGTATTAAGCCGATCGATATGGTCGTGTGCAACTTATACCCCTTTGCAAAAGTAAAGGCTCAGGGTGCTGATTTATCGGATCTAATAGAAAATATTGATATTGGCGGTCCCACGATGGTCAGAGCATCCGCCAAGAACTATAAATTCGTCGCCACTGTCGTTGATCCCGCAGATTATCCGGCCTTGCTTGAAGAATTAATGATCAATAACGGTGCCTTGAATGAAGACACCCGTTTTCAACTTATGCGCAAAGCATTTAATCATACGGCTGACTATGATTCACTTATTGCTACGACAATGGATGAACAAGCCGGTGAATTAACCGTCCGTTTAGCTTTTGAACGGGCTAAAAAATTACGCTATGGAGAAAATTCACATCAAGATGGTTATTTTCTACGTCAGCGAGGTGTCGATAGCAGTTATTTTGACATGAAAGTCCTGCACGGCAAAGAATTATCGTATAACAATATGGTTGATATGTACGCTGCCCTTGAATGCATACGAGACATGCGACAACATGGCTGCGCCGTGATCAAACATGCAAATCCATGTGGATTATGTACCGGTGACGATCAGCGTAGCGTATTGGAATATGCGTGGGAAGGCGATCCCATTTCAGCTTTTGGTTCCGTTATTGCGTTTAATACAACGGTTACACGTGAGACGGTAGAGTTCTTTTATCTTGATGCAAGCGACCGTTCGCAGCGTAAATTCGTTGAGATCGTTGTTGCTCCGGCATTTACTCCTGATGCTCTGGAATATCTCTATTTACATAAAAATCTTCGCGTTGTAGAATATGATCCCCATTTTCTAACTCCGCAAAAAGATATGAAAATTTTACATAATGCGCTCTTATACCAAGATTCAGATGTCAAGATCAAAGATAAGATTGAATGTGTCACGAAGATCAATCCTAAAATTGATGCCGAATTACTTGATTTTGGACTAAAAATTGTCCGACAACTCAAATCAAATGCAATTTGTGTGGTCAGAAAACCGGATAAAGGATATTGCCAATTATTAGGTATGGGCTGCGGACAACCCAATCGTTTAAATTCAACTGAATTGGCCATCAAGCGTTGCCATGAAAATTTACTAAATGAGTGCAACAATCAAGATAATTGGGAAGACACCATTAAAACGAAAATGGGTGAGAGTATTCTATTCTCAGATGCATTTTTTCCTTTTCCGGACAATATAGAGATCGCACATGCAGCTGGCATCAAGACCATTGTTCAACCCGGTGGTTCCATGCGCGATAAGAGTGTCAAAGAAAAAGCCGATGAGTTGGGAATGGGAATGGTATTTACCGGATTGCGGCATTTTAAGCATTAGCCGGGATTTTATTTTAGGACAGGATAACAGGATTAACATGATTGTTTAGGACAAGATAACAGGATTAACATGATTGT
>CAYNBL010000005.1:15121-15188 GCA_964395205.1 uncultured bacterium
TTGTTTAGGACAAGATAACAGGATTAACATGATTGTTTAGGACGGGATAACAGGAATATCGGGATTG
>CAYNBL010000005.1:15288-42961 GCA_964395205.1 uncultured bacterium
TTTAGGACAAGATAACAGGATTATCGGGATTGTTTAGGACAAGATAACAGGATTATCGGGATTGTTTAGGACAAGATAACAGGATTAACATGATTGTTTAGGACGGGATAACAGGATTAACATGATTGTTTAGGACAGGATAACAGGATATATAGTTTATTAGTGATACAAATCACAATTAGCGTACGTAGATTTATTTGAAGTGGATTGTTGAAAAGCTTAGCTTAAATTTTAGTTTCTAAAACAAGTTAGGTGGACGAAAATGTTATTTAAAGAAGTGACTAAAGAGATTATTGGTGCAGCATATAATGTGTACAATAAAATGGGTTTCGGATACCTAGAAAAGGTATATGAAAATTGTATGTTGATTGAGTTATCGAAGATCAAGGAATTAGATATTAAATCTCAATGTCCCATTAAGGTAGAATACGATGGAGTAGATGTTGGAGATTATGTTGCTGACTTGATCGTTAACGATAGTATTATAATTGAGTTGAAATCAATACGCCATTTACTTCCTATTCATGAGGTACAATTGGTCAACTACTTAAAATCAATTGGTTTTGACTTAGGTTTATTGATAAATTTCGGAGAGCAAAAAGTAGATGTTCGACGAAAAGTACGAGTGTTGTAAGATAGGAAATTCTAACAAGATATTAGCAATCCTGATAATCCTGTTATCCTGTCAATGAAGATCTAGTCAGAAATAAAAATCAGGAGATAGATAATGAATCACATGAAAGAAATTTCAAGTCCCCAGATCAAGAAGATACATACAGGTAAAGTGCGCGACAGCTTCAGGGTGGATGCGAAACGTCGATTAATCGTGGCGACTGACCGCTTGTCGAGCTTTGATTTTGTCTTGGATACGCTTATCTCCGGCAAGGGTGCGGTATTGAATTCATTGGCCGCCTGGTGGTTTGAGAAGACCCGTGATATTGTAGAGAATCATTTGATCAAGCCGATCGGAACGAATGCATCGCTTGTTCATGAAGCCGAACCGGTAAAAATAGAGATGGTCGTACGCGGTTATATTACCGGATCTGCCTGGCGTAAGTATCAAAAAGGACTGCGCGATGTATCAGGTGTTCCCATTCCCGATGGAATGAAAAAGAATGATGCTTTTGCAACTCCTGTCTTGACTCCAACAACCAAAGAAGATAGCGATCGTGAAATTTCACGTGAGCAATTGTTGAAAGAAGGCTGGACGACCGAAAAGATCTATTCTCAGATGGAAAAATATGCTGTTAAGCTTTTTGATCGCGGTACAAAATTATTGAAAGAACGCGGCATTATTCTTGTCGATACAAAATACGAATTTGGTATTTACGATGGTAAAGTCATCCTTATTGATGAAATTCACACACCCGATTCATCCCGCTTCTGGTCGGCAGAAGACTATAAAAAGAATCCCGATACCGTAGAACAACTGGACAAAGAATTTGTACGTAATCATTTGATGCAAAATAAGATAAATGGCGAATATCCTACGACATTACCAAAAGAGATCGTTGAAGAAACCGTTCGTCGTTATGAAGGTATTTACAAAATGATCACCGGTGAAGACATTCAACATATCCGGTGCCCGGAGCATTATTTGGCAGCATGTCTGCAAGATGAAGGTCTGATGAAAGATGGCTTTGTCGCCATTGTCATGGGATCGGAATCGGATATGCCGCACGCTAAGAAAATGAAAGATATTATTGAAAAATATGATGTGGCTTGTGATTTACGGATCATGTCTGCTCACAAGAACGGTGAAGCTATATTGGGATTGGCAAAAGAATATAATCATGCCTTAGAACCTGTTGCCGTTATTGCTGTTGCCGGTCGTTCGAATGGACTTGGCGGAGCCTTGGCAGCGAATTTAAGTTGTCCTGTTATTTCCTGTCCGCCCTTTGCAGATAAAGTCGATATGATGGTGAATATCAATTCATCCTTGATGATGCCGTCAAATACACCCGCTGCGACTGTGATCGATCCTAAGAATGCTGCACATTTGGCATTGCGCAGCTTGAACTTACATCGTTTGAAAAATATATTTTCAGAAGAGATCGTAGAGATCAAAGAGAAACTTAAAGAAGCTGACGCGAAGGTAAGAAGGTAATATTTGCATTAAATATCAAAAAGACCTTCTACTGGGAGGTCTTTTTTTTTAAGTATCATATGGGAGACTCTAGAGTCTCCCGTACTTTTTATACATTATTATTTTCTATCGTTTTAAGATTGGTATTAATGCAAACGCAATAAGGGTCTTAGCAACAGCTCCCGGTAAAAAGGGAAGAAAACCCACTACCAAGACATTTGACCATCCCGCAAAATTTGATAGCCACAGAAGGCCAATAGCAAAGACGATCGTATGCCCGATGATCAAGCTTAGTAATGCAGTTAAAATATGTTTATACCATCCTTTATCACCAAAATATCCCATAACATAAGCTGCAGGAATAAATCCCAGTAAATAACCGCCGGTCGGACCGATCAGGGTTGCCAGACCAAATGCACCATTGGCAAAAACAGGAAACCCGATAATGCCCATAATAATGTAAGTGATCATCGCAGCAACAGCACGTTTACGACCGAGCATGATACCTGTCAGTAAGACACCCAGTGTTTGTCCGGTTACCGGAACGGGTTGTAGGGGAATCGTAATGCGTGAAAGTGCAGCCATCATTAATACGGCAGATAATATGTAAGTGATTTCTTTAATGAGAGCGTTTGATGATAAATTTGAAACCTTGATCTTTGTGTTCATAATTCCTTTTTCTCCTGTTTATTTTCAAGATGAGAAGATAGGGAATATTGATATAAATGGGAAATGATTTTTGGATAGAATTTTAATGGTTACGGATATAATTCAAATGATCAATAGTCTGTCATCTCGACCGGAGTGTAGCCCCAAAGGGGCAAGCGAAGCGGAGAGATCTATTCATGAGAAAACGATTTTAAAATGGGTCTTGCAGCAAATCATTAAGAAACTTCATATCTGGATTCATTGATCTTATAAGATCGATTTTCTTTTTCCTTCCCCATTTCTTAATCTGCTTTTCTCTATCAATAGCCTGATTTATATCCTGGAAATAATCATAATAAACAAAATAATAACACCGATATTTATAACAAAAAGAGCCATTCTCAATATAGCGGTGTTCATATAATCTTCGTGCAATATTATTTGTTATGCCTACATAGAGAACTATTTTGGTAAAATTGCAAAGGATGTAAACATAGTAATTGTGATATTTCATTCCGAAAATTAGTAGGAAATTAATTGGAACAAAAATTAATATTTTAATGTGTGATTTAGCTCACAGAATCATGTTCTGAATCATGAATAGATCTCTCCGCTACGTTCTCCGCCAGCCGGCCCCGAACAATCGGGGGTCGAGATGACAGTTTATATTGTGCTAAATGATTTACGTTCATCTCACGTTTGACGTTTTACGTCTCACGGAAGTACATTCCCCGCAGCCCGATAGATCTCATACCATTCAGGTCGGGTAAGTGTAATATCCGATGCCATGCAAATATCCGATAATCGTTTCGGGTTGGTCGTACCGACGATCGGTTGCATCTTGGCGGGGTGACGCAAGATCCAGGCAATGACCAATGCGCTTTTATTGGTATTTTTTTTCTTGGCAATTCTGTCCAGGGTTTCATTGAGTTCCGGGAATTTAGGATGATCAAGATAGATACCTTCGAAGTAACCAAATAAGAAAGGGGACCAAGGCTGGATGCGAATATCGTGTAAACGGCAATAATCAAGAATGCCTCCATCATGATCAATAGAAGGCAGGTTTTCCATATTGACGTTGATCCCACGGTCGATCATCCCGGTATTTGTGATAGAGAATTGCAATTGGTTAATAATTAAATCTTGGTCAATATATTTCTGCAAAAGCTCAATTTGTCCGGAATTGTGGTTGCTGACACCAAAATGCCTCACTTTACCTGCCGATTCGAGGGTATCAAAGGCGTCTGCGACCTCTTCGGGCTCGACGAGTGTGTCAGGTCGGTGCAGAAGTAATGTGTCCACATAGTCGGTTTTTAAGCGTTTTAGACTTTCATCAACCGAATTGAGAATATGCTCTTTAGAAAAATCAAAATACCCTTTACGAATTCCGCATTTGGTTTGAATATAAATATTCTCTCTGACTGCCGGGTTCATGGATAAGGCTACCGCAAAAACTTCCTCGGACTTTCCGGCTCCATAAATATCCGCATGATCAAAAAAGTTGATACCATTTTCCAAAGCCGTATTCAAAAGAATTGACGCATCATTTTTATCTAATTTTGCGATGCGCATACAACCGAGGATTATTTCGGAGGTGGGGAGGTCTGTGGTGGGAGGTATTAGATTTCTCATAATTTCTCTTTTGTGTAATTGCAGTAGTACAGACGCGATGCATCGCGTCGTTACACTATTAACTCTTCGACTTCTTCCGTCCCACCCAGACAAAATCATAGATACGCCAGAAAGATTGCTCTTCTTTTTCGGTATCGGGGAATGCGGTCTCTTCATGCCAGTCTGCTTTGATCAATTTTCGTATATCTCGTGGGGATAAGTCATCCGTCTTTTCAAATAAATAATCCCGAACTTCATAGGTGGTCCATTCAAAATCATCCGGATCGAAATAGGCACTTTTTTTATATTTTTTGGATTGAAATTTGTACTGTTCGGGACAGTCATGAAAATAGTTCGTTCTTTTATCACCTTCTTTATCTACGCCTGCACAAACCAGCTGGGAATCCATCATGTGTTCATCATATATCCATAGCTGAAGATCATAAGGATTTTCAGCTTTTTTAAAGGCTATATTCCATTCATCAACCATGCGAGAAAAAGCATCCAGCATTTCCTGGAATACGGGCAGGGGAGGATTCTTTTTATTCAACTTATACCAAGGTTTGATCCAAAGTCCCACATAATAATCCCGGTTGCCTTTAATACTTTCAACGGGAGGGATCTTATATATTTCGTACCAAAATTCAATACGTTTTAAATGTGATCTTTTCATATGAATTACTTTGTTAAATATTTTACCGCATCATCTGTTGTTTCGGCAAAAAATATTTGTCCTGTTTTATTGCTCTCATACACGAAATCGAGCCAACTTTTTTTACGATACCCGGAAAAGTCACCGACAATGGCGAGTTGTTTATAATAGTTTATCACCTTTTGTATAATATCACCGGCTAGTCCGGTTTTTAGATCAAAAAAATCATCATGAAGATGATCTTTTCTGATCATGATCTTACGTGCACCCTGATAATCGGCATTAGCCAATAAATCAAGAGCATCCTGTACTGTTGCTATGGGTGATTCAATGGATTCCAATATGGCGATCGGAATATTTTTAAACTTCAGTATCGTCAATTTCATTTGGCACACTTTTTTTTATTTCTTTGATCTCTTCATTTAATTTCCTGATATGAATGCCACGAAAGATCAACATAGCGAGGATAAGTATAAGTCCTAGAATGGAGATCAAATAGATCTCAATGGCCACGCCCATGATGATCAGCACGATCGCGATGACCATGAGCAGGGTTTGCAGCATCATGCGGCTTTTATTATTCATTTTCATCTCCTACATAAAGAATACGCGCTACTTCAAGAGGTCTGTCCGTGGCAAAAATATCAATGCCAAGCCGTTCCCATCGTTTATAAAGATGATCACCTTTTATTGCAGCTTTTTTATCTAAATTTCCCAATGTTCCGCAATTTACATAGATCTTTTCATCATGCAGCATATTGTAGAGTGATTTTTTCTGTAGATATGTGCCTGTAAATGCCGTCACCCGATCCATAAGAACCCCGGCGTCTTTAGCGCGCTGAATTTCTTCTTCGTTCCTTAATGAGAGTGATAGCATAAGATCCGGATCGAGTTGATTGACTTTTAGGCCGTCATCGATACTGTAAACAATAACCAATACTGACGCTTGGGTTCCTGTTTCATGAACGAGATCGATCACTTTTGAAAAGGGAACCCCTCTCTTAACATCAAGATTTAAAACAGTTCTTCCTTTAGCCCAGATAAGGGCTTCTTTGAGGGTAGGAATACGATATGAGGTTTGTGCACCCTCATTATCTTCCAAGAAGAGATCTTTCATGTCGACGTAATTTACCTCTCTGACCTTTCCCGTGCCGGTTGTCGTGCGTTCCAAACCCCAGTCGTGCATTAGGATCAGGACCGAATCGAGCGTCATGGAAATATCAATTTCCAGCGTTGATGGGACGTGATCCAATATATTTTGGAACGTTTCGATGCAGTTCTCGGGATATCCCGGATAGGGCCCGCCGCGATGTGCGCTTAAGACAGGAAGTCGATCGGGTGTCCATACAAAGAAAGCCTGTAGATCAGCAACGGAATCGAAAGAAAGATCGGGTTCCGCATAGGGTGGGGAAGCGAGTAATAGCGTTGTTATGAGAAGTAAGAGTAGTATTTTTTTCATATTGGCCTCGTAAAATATATTGTTGTTGTAGAGACGCAAAATCTTGCGTCTTTACATAAACACAAATTAATTATAAAATATAAAATATTTGTTGAGATTAATCTTCCCGGTCGGGGTCTTCAATGACCACATCATCAACCTTTGTGAAACGTAGAATACGATTATTTCCATTATCAAGCGTGTAAATAACTTCATCGTAAAATGTCAGAGCAAAAGGATTATTCAGAAGATCGGGATACTGTTGTAATATGAGTGTATCTTTAACGACCAATGAATCGCCGTAATAAGTAGAATCGGATATTTTTAACCATTCTTCGCGTACAACGACCGATTTGATAAATTCACCGGTAGAAGAGAACATTTTAACATCATGATCAAGTGTGTCGAGAACGAAAATATTTCCATCGGTAGAGATGGTAATATCGCGAGCATATCCATATTCTCCCAATCCCATGATATCATCAATTCCAACAAGAAATCCTGAACTATAGCCTGAAGCATTCAGCTTATGAACCTGGAAATAATCACCTGTTTGAGTATAAAATAGATTTCCGACCTTATCTGAAGTCATTGAAATAGGCCAAGAGATCGTTCCGGCACCTGTGCCTGGAGTGGCAACAAACGATTCTTTTACACCAACATATTGCCAGACGTTTTGCCCATTCGATAATCTGATCAGAATGGTAGGAAGTAAATTGATCTTAACGATATAATTATTAATCGCGTCTGCTGCATAGATCGACATGTCGGCTATGGGAGCAGGGGCAAGAGCAACAAAGGATTTATTTTGACTGGCATAAATTTGATCACCCTCAACGATCACTGTACCACTTGCGGTATCAGTCAGTCCCATGCTATTTAAAGTTGATTGTGGATCGTAAAATACTCTTGGACTCATCAAAGAATCAAGAACAGAGATTTGTGTGCTGTCGATGATCTCTGAATCCGGTATGGGTGAGAATCCTGTAGCTAATCCGGTTAAAGGATCCATTAGGACCGGAGATCCGTTAACATCATAGTAACGTTGTGTTATAATACCTTCAATTCCGATCATTGCCGCAAATTGAGACCAGAAATAAATAACACCGCCATCATCGGTATAATATACATTAAAACGTGAATCAAGGCAGACTGAGGTAGGTGTGACAGATAAATTGCTCAATGTATCGTAAATTCCCGTTTCCACTTCACCTGAAGGGCGAATGACACGAATGCGATTTTCTGAACTATCTGCAATGTATAAACGACCGTCCTTAGAAGCAAAAACATCAACCGGATCAGTTAATCCCAGTTGAGTAAAGCTCCAATCAGGAGAAATTTGCACAAATTTATTCGGATCAGAATTTGGACCACCTGTTGGCTTTTCACCTGTACCGGGAAGGGTCATTGTTTCTGAGCACCCAAAAATAAGAAGGAGGGCAGATAAAAGTATTAAAGATGTTGATAATATTTTTTTCATTAGAAATTGTAACTTATTTGAATTTGGTTAACGATTCCGAGATATTTATGAGGACGGAAAGCATAATCCACTTTCAGACCCGAGTTCCAGCGTTCTGTTGTGAAGCCTAAGCCCATTGTGAACGGAATTTCAGTTCCAATACTGTAGCCGGCTCTAAACTGTACTGCATCTAGGAATGTCGCATTAATTCCAAGGACATATGTTTCGTCATTATCCACGGGATGGTTCAATTGAACAGTTGCGAGTAGATCCATAAAATTATTTTCATAGACAGTCATGGAAGAACCGATATGGAAAGTTGTCGGAGGAGAAAATGTAGCATAATCTCGCATATCACCATCTACTGATTCATATTGTCCGGCAGGTCCACTCGGTGTGCCGAAATTCAACAATGCGACTGCAAGAGTAAGATCTTTAAATCCTGTCATGTAATATGTTCCAAGATCCATAACGATAGAGGTTGTTGCCAGATCAAGATATTCTTCGCGTACAAAACGACCACTAAATCCAAAAGAGAAACGGTCACTCATTTTACGAGAAGCATTAAGACCGATATAATAATCGGCATAGGTAAAGTATTCGCCTGAGCCGTAGGGTTTGTATTCTGTTGTAATCTCCATGGCATCCATGTGCAGAGCACCGATTTCCATTCCAAATGCCCAGGATCCGATAGAATGGCTCATAGCAAAATACTCATAACCAATTCCATCAAACCAGTCTAAATGAGAAAGAGCAATAGATGTACCTTCCAATTGGACTGTCACCGCAGGATTCCAATGAATTACCGAAGCATCTGAAACAATAGCTGTAAAAGCGCCACCCATTCCACCTGAAGTTGCCGAAGGATCGATTTTAAGGAAATTATAGATAGATGTTCCGGCGCGTTGGCCGCCAAGTCCGGCAAAAGCCATCGAGAAACTCATCAACAAAGCGAGAGCGATATGTATGTTGCGTCGTTTCATCATTAAAACCTTAAAAAGATTCCGAGCATAATCTGTCTCGGTGAATAATATCGTGAAGGATCTTCATTGGGATTTCTTCCACCATAATAAGAGTATGAAATGATCTCACCGGGATCATAAGGCTGACCGGTAAAAGGATTTATTCTTCTTGGAACTTTATAGTTAAATACATTTTGTGCATCTACATAGAAACCGTAAGTCAGACTTTTAAAATAAAAATTCTTGGTAAATTTCATGTCAACTGTGATATAGGGATCAGCGATCTCTCCGTAGGGATTATCGCTTCGTGATGTTCCGATATACCAAGTAGTGCCATCTGCGGTGACCACGGTATCTTGAACGATATTTTCAGTATAGCGACGTCCGGATTGTGCTTCAACATGAGCATTCAGTGACCAGTTATTTATCCATGGAGAAACATTGTCTTCATACATATGGAATCTCAAATTTCCGATCAAACGGAAAGGCTCATCCCAGCTGAGATAGTTCTCGGTCAAAGGCTTTTCAGGGATCATACCCGCTTCAACAAGAACGTTATCATCTGGACTGGAACTTTTACCTGTCGTAACTGAATAAGTGAATGAAGCATTTCCGCTAAAGAAACGGCCTGCTGTTTGTCTGAACATGAATTCAAGTCCGTAAGAACGTGCATAATCCATATTCAAGTACATCATTAGGCTGTAGTTTCCGAGCAGGGGATTAAAGGAAGTGATTGTCTGAGCGGTTTCATAATCGAACATATCTTTATAGTAAGCTTTAAATTCAATGGCGGATGCTGCCGAAAATTTATGCTTTAAACCAATTTCGTATGCTACGGTTGTCTTGGGATCAAGATTCGGGTTACCGATAAGACTGTAAGGGTTATCCGAAACAGTATTCAATTTTGCATAAACATAGTTGTAGGTCGGAAGCTGTGAAAAATGTCCGTAATTAAAATAGAGTACATCATTGTCGGTGACAGGGTGGGAGATACCTAGACGCGGACTTACGTGACCTTTAAATCTTGCCCCGAATAAATTACCGGTTTCTTCAAAATAACGTAGTCGTCCGGCTTCAGTGATCGTTAAAAGATCCGGGTCCATCATAGCTTCTGTAATTTCTTTGCCTATAAACCAATAATCATAACGTATACCGACATTAGCGATCATGCCTTCAAAGGTGATCTTATCCTGAAAATATATAGAACCATCCGATGGTTTGACATTATAATAATCGTAACTTTCACCTAATCCCGAACCAAGCCAGGGTTTATAGATATCAACGATCTGCATTTCGGTAAAGCGATGCTCAAGACCGGCTTTCATTTTGTGTTTTGTACTTGGGTGATAGGTAAAATTGGTTGAGAGAGTATAATTTTTACTCCAGTAATCATACCAATAAGGTGCATCACCATGATCCCAAAATTCATCACCGGTAAAAACAACAACATTCCCAAATTCATCTCTTGTTAAATATTCATTGGGGTCAATATCCAAGATCTCTTCATATTCTGTCCAATGTTTGTTCTGAACCGCATCGTGGGAAGATGTAAAGAAATAACCGGCATTGACCGTATAGAATAACTTCGGGTTGATCGTATGTGTCCATAGGGCATTTACGACCTTGGATTCCCGTGTACTGGTTGGATAATTATCAAGGATGTTCTGAAAAGCATAGGGATAAGAACCGCTTGTAAAGTATCCCTGATTAACTTTGGCAGATTGATTGTAAGAGATAGAAAATTTATATTTTTGTCGGAGGTTCCAAGAGAGCTTTGCCATAGTGGAAAGATTATTCTCCTGACGGGTAGTAAAAGCATTCATCCATTCACGATAGGGATATACTTGATTCGATCTGGGTAAATAAGAATCGGAGAGAAAAAGATAAGCGCTGACAAAATAAGAAAGATAGCCGGGAAGCAGTTTGCTTTCGCCTTTTGTGATCGGCCCACCCAGTGTGAATTCAACATTATCTGTTGAAAAACCATTTGCACCAAACATCTGATCTGTTTTATAACCGAAGGAACCCTCAAGATTAGCAGCACCTTCTTTAAGTTTGACATCAATAATACCGGACATAGCTTGTCCGTATTCTGCATTGAATCCACCGGTAATGATCACAAGTTCTTCAATGGCATTCGGATTTACATATAAACTTGATGTTGCACCTGTTAAAGGATCTTTAATAGAAAGTCCGTCAACAATGAACTGACTTTCATCAACACGACCACCACGGATATGGATCTCATTGTTCGATGTGGATACACCGGCCTGTTGACCCACGATATCGGCAACGCTTTCCACGATCTTGCCCATAAGATCATCAGCTGAAACGGTGACGGATGAGGCCGTCGAAGTAGCATCGATCAAAGGTTTTTCACCGACAACAATAACATCTTCACCCAGAGCCAGAACCGTTGTTTCAAGAGTAATATCCATTCGGATATTATCGCCTTCTTTTAACTCAATTCCACCATGCATATGCTGTTTATAACCGATCATGGAAACCATCATATCATAGGTGCCTTCACCCATACCGGTAACGGTATATGAGCCGTCCATGGATGAAGCAGCACCGTAATAAGTACCTCTCAGGATGATATTAACACCAGCCATAGGTTCTTTCGTTTCGGCATCTGTGACGACTCCGCGAATTGTAGCTGCATATGCGAAAGCCGTTAAGCTTATTAAAATGAAAACCGCAATGTATTGTAAATATTTTTTCATTTTACCCATCTATCTCAAAGACGTGTTTAAAAAGTTCATCTAAGTTATCGTTTCCATTCAAGTAATAGAGTGGGATGGACATATAGTAGCATGTCCCGCTTCCTATTGGTGTTTCTATCATTACATTGGGTGTTCCGGTATAATCACTGGTATTTAAAGAGTCATGTTCGAAAAAATAACGCAGAGTCGAAGTCTTACCCGGGTTAATGGCGTATAATTTATCAGGTAATGTTGATGAAATTTTTAATTGTAGAGTATTATTTAGAGTGGTATCACCCCAATTAGCTTCAATATTTACACCGGATTTCATACGGCCGGATGGACTGTATTGGTAAACGGTATCGATATCCGTAAAGGTCCAGATCGTATCCGGTCGAGAGGTTGTTGTCACTTTTTGGGCGTTATCCAAAAATAAGGTACCACCATCACGAACAAAGCGAGTTAAGGCAAGCGATGCTTCATTTAAACTATTTGCAGTACGGAAAGTGAACCAGAAAACTTTTGAAAAAGTGCTTAAATTTAGTTCAATATCTTCAGGTGAATAGGGAATGGTATTTGCTGTATTTGTACTTGAACTGCCAATTTCCCATGTAGAGTAACTATTTACCCCGGTGATGTCATCAAAAATTCCCGTATACAAGTTTTGGTGATTATAGATGACTTGGTCGCCCGAGAAATCATTAACGATCAAGATATTACCCACAGGTTCTTTAACGATCCAGGATGTTATTTTTGAGTCCTCGTTGTTTGGATCAGGGAACGAGATCATGTTACTTTCGGCTCCGGCAATATCTTGCACCTTAAGGAAAAAACGGTGTTTACCGGGAGTTAGGTCAGTTAACATAATTTCCCTGGTTTTTCCATCAAGATGTTGCCAAGAACTTGTATCGTCTAATGCGTAGTAAATGTCGGTTACGGTAATTTGCCCATCAATATCGGAAATATCCCAGAAAAAAGTATGATGAGTAAATGAATAATGTAAAGAATCCTCTGTTCGCGAGCTTTGGGGAATAGAATTTAATTTCCACTCAACCGTAGGAGGTGAATTGAAGACAGGAAATGAGGCTACGGCAGGTGTTGGATCAATGGCGTCGTTATTGTCAACGGCTTGAACATGGAAAGAATAAATATCAAATTGGGTCCGTAGCGGTAAATAAAATATAGCAGATTCGTTCTTTGTGTATATCGCGGTATCCATATAAGACCAGCGATAATAATAGCCTACAACATTACCATCGGGATCGTCGCCCCACCAATGTATTTCCTGAACTGAAACAGTTGTATCAAGTCCCAATAAAAGAGTATCTAACACCCACGTGGTATCACCCTTATTTACCCAATAATCTCCCGGGCCGAGAGTTGTATCGGGATGATAGAAAAATGAAATATGCGTTTCAGGCGGCAGGTTTTCTGCTGTTGAGGGTGGAAGAGGAGGATGGAATAGATCGCATGCTGCCAAACTTAGCAGTAAAGCTATTATGAAAATTGGAATTGGTATTCGCTTGATTTTATTCATTCTTTTTTTTATAACCCACCCCGACCCCGACCCCGAAGGTTCGGGGCGGGACGGGGCGAGTACATAATTACCTTCTATTTCAAGAGTAATAATTTATTCGTTGCTGTAAATTCGGGTGTCTCGAGTCGGTATAGATACATACCTGAACTGAGATGTCCGGCATTAAAGCGTAGATCATATGAACCTGCATTCATGCTTGAATTAACCAATTCTTGGACACGACGTCCACTTAGGTCATAGATGGTCAATTTAACATCTGTAGCCTTTGCGAGGTCGAAACGAATGGTTGTTACAGGATTGAATGGGTTCGGATAGTTCTGATGCAGAACGAAGTTCTTGGGAACATTGGCAACACCGGGTTCAACGACCGTGACCTTAACTGTAATATCATCCAATTTACGGACTTCGATCTTAATTGAGCCGTAACCGAACATGACAACACCTTTTACATTGCTTAAGGTATCGCCGGCAACAACCGTATCCACTCCACCGACAACGGCATTTTCCATATAATTGATATCAAGAATAGAATCTGCAACCAGATCATCATCAATCAGGAATGAATCTATGCCATTGCTCAAAGTAAAGTCATACGCATTAATTGCGCTTATTCCGCCACCATCGGCAATTTCAACCAGAACACCTTCAAATGATTCGGGATCAGCTTGAAGATCAGCCAACGTAACATCTGTTGGTGTAATCGGAGTTTCACCGGCAAGTATTATGGCAACTGAGCCAACAACATAAGTGTTAGTCTGATATGCCCAATAAGCTTCATGGTCATCGTCAACTTTACCCGTAACCGTAATCAGGTCGCCTTCGTGGAAAGCGGCAAGAGCAGAGGCATCTGCAAAAACCCAAACACCGTTCCAGGCACCCGAGGCGCTTGCAACAGGAAGTGCACCATTATCAGAATCATCTTTAAAGTTTGATGCGAGTGAACCGTCCATGGTGACGTATGCGTCAAATTCAACATTGCAGCCATGAAGAGGACTTAAGCCATTTTCTGCATGTGTATATTGAATATCGTATACTGTAGGATCACCGTCCAGAACTTTATAGGTAAAGAGTTCTTCTTCATGATTACTCGGCAGGGCTGATACGTCAGATGAATCATCTACCACGTAGAAGTAATATTCTACAATAGCTTCATCAGCTTGTGCCGGGATGGTTGCCGACCAACGATTCGAAGAACCTTCAATCATATCAACAGAAGCAGCAGCACCGTCATTGACCTTATAGAAGACTTTGGCTGTATCAATATTTCTAAGTGTTGAAATTGTGGCAGATACTACAACAGTTTGAGATGATGTTGGAATATTGGCAGGTGAACGAGCTGGGAAGAGGATCATAGCCGGGCCTTCACCCAGAACAATGTCTTCTTCATATAGAGGATTCAAATTGTAAGTGTTTGAATCAGCATAGGAACCGTAATGATGATAGACCCATCCGGTAATGCTTTCGATCGGAGTCAAAATAGGTGGTGCAACATATTCATCTAAACTGTCTGAATCGGCTGCTACGAGACATGAACCTGTCCCGTCATCAATTTCAAGAATATAAAATGGGATTGAGGTTGACGTTACGAGAGCATTTTCAATTTTAACCATACTGGTTCCCCATTGTTCTGCAGTAATCGGCAAACGTAAGTCACCGGTGGTGACAACAGCAGTATCAGGCAGGGGAGCTTCACCGACCAACTCAATATCGCCAATTAAAAAGAATTCGGTCATATTAGAGGGAGAGGTTGAATATTCACTGACATAGCCACCCATTTCGATCAAGTCACCTACTATGAGATCCGGAAAGGTTGCTGCATCTGCATCGTAAGACATAACAGCACTCCATGGGCCTCCATGTAAATCAGATAGGAGGAATTTAGAACCATCACCGGCATAACTTAAACCGGTTGGCATGGTGACAACACCTCTAACCCAGAGAGTTGTATCTTCATTAAACAGATATGAAAAATCCGATACTCCGTCCACGGCTGTTTTCATTAGATCTGAAGCTCTAACTTGCTGTATCCTCTGCATACGAGTATAAACTTTTGTTTCACCGCTGAAAGGACCTTCAACGATATCCCATGCAAGACGAGGTATTACTTTGTATGCACCATAACCATAAGTCATCAAACCGGTAATTGAAATAAGACTGTCATATTCATCCGGCCAGAAATAGTAAGCTGCATTGCCTTCATCATCTACACCAACAGTGTCAGTTGCATCAGCAATTTCCCATTCGCCGTAACCGGCATCTGGATTTGAAATTTCAACATCAAGTAGACGCACTAAACAACCTTCGTAATCTTCCATATTAGCTTGAGCTGCTGTAATGACTGCAGGTGCAGGGCAACCGACGGTGTCTTGTTCAACAATAAATGATGTGACATTTTTGATTTGAGTTAAGTTAAAGTATTCGTCTACCGTACCGGTAATTGTCACAGAATCACCTTCAGCAACAATAACAGTATCACCAACAAGATTATTGATGTTTGTACCAAGATAGACATAGATACCATTCCAGGCACCGACGCCATCCTGAATGTACATTTTTTCTCCACCAAATGCGTAAGGTTCACCGGTAACGATACCGGAAACGGTTACGACCTGGTCTTTTAATGGTGAATCTCCACTTACATCAGTTGTATACTGAATGTCTCTGATCGTTGTTCCAAATGCAGCAACGGTCAAGAGGAGAGCCATCATAATGATTAGCGTTTTTTTCATCTTTTTTCTCCTTGATTTGAATTCTATTTTATGACTAAAAAACGTCCGGTTTTGACAAAACCGGTGTTATTATTTTCGACAGCAAAAATATACATACCCGTTGCCAGTGCCTGATCGTGATCGGTAATCAGATCCCAGGCATGCTCACCGCCTGAATAGACACTGCTTGAACCGAGCGCTTCTTCCAAACGTCTTGTATTTTCACCGGAATATGTTGATGTCTGATGTTCGATCGTTTTCACCAATTCACCCGAAATGGTGAAAATACGAATAGTCGATTCATCGGGAAGTCCGGTAAACCAGATCATTTTATCACGAACACCTAATCCATCCCATAGCGCATTCACCCGATAAGGATTTGGATAAACACCAACTTCGGTCATTTCATCATCTATAGATTGCTGACCGGTTATAACAGTAATACGATTTTCCAATTGCGAAGATTCCAATGAGAGAAGTCCGGTTCTCGGATCACCCTTATCGTAAGATGTCACCGCGAAAATGTTCTTGTCCGGCCAACCGTTCAAAAGGTTTTTATTCTCAAATTTATAATAGAAGGTATCTTGTCCAAATATCTCATAGGAAGGGTTACCCAGCTCATCTTTAATTCTTATGTAATCAAAACCCGTATTGTAACCGAATTCATCGATCAGATCAAAAGTTGCCAGCAGGCTCCATTCAGCAGCCAGTTGAGATGTTTTTCTACGTGCATAGACTTTATAACCTTCAAAATCTTTTTCACGGGAAATGGGGTCTTCCGCAAATTCCGGGATATTGTTCCAATATAAGGTTACTTTACTTTTATCTGATACGATATGTAATTTCGGTGAAGGGGGAGGAGCCGGAAGAACGAAACGATCTAATTTTCCATTTCCGTTTTGATCTTCATTAATACCGTGGTCAAGACGGCCATTACCATTAATGTCTTCACCATTGAAAGCTTTTTGTGCCCAGTCGGCATTAACTCGTAATAAAGACCGACGAGCCGCATTATCGATCATTGAATTATTGGCCCATCTACCGCAGACGACTGCAAAAGCAACGTCAATTGCTTCACCGGCAGGAATTTCCCACGATGAACTGTCCGCTACTGCCGGAATAGATCCAAAAGGACCTGCACCGACGAGGATCATCCAAGAGGCGGATGTAGAAGGGTAACCTTCGTCTGTATAGTTTACATCATTTAAATGTCTGGGTACCGAATGACTTAACTTGTCATATCGTTCTTCGTCGGTGAGCGGAAGAAAATATTCCGGGTAGGTTAAATTGGATGATGTGTTCCACATCCATTGATTATAATACGTGTCCCAGTGTGCTCGCGGAACCGTTTCTGTCCCTAAAAAAGTAAAACCGACATAACTTTGAGCGTATCCGTTATCTCCATCCTGATCGAACTGGTAAGCGATATCTCTGTCCAAACCTTCAAACTCATCATCGGGAATGGGATCAAATACGGATTCATCAAAACCGTTCTGATTGTCATACCAGTTCCAACCGCCACCGGGTTCGTATTCGCTCGTATAATTCATGTTTCCCACAGCGGCATCTGCCCAGATACCTACAAACACATCTTCAATAGGGGAAGAACCGATATTGGTAATATGGTAATTCAATATGACAAAAGCATCGGTAAAACTAAAGTTCCACGTATAGGTCGTCATATCAACCCGGATGTGCAAGGGCTTATGTTCTACCACAGGACCTTCATCATTAAAAGTAGCTTTATAGTCCTGATGAGATATTGCATAAGGAGAATAAACTTTTGAAGTTGGTATGGAAGAGCGTTCAAAAATTGAATCACCGTTATCGGTGAATTCAAATCCTGCAGCGCCGTAGTCAAAAACACCATCGACAATACCGGTGCTGACACGTTTTTCTCCATTTACTTTTCCGCCGACCCAGAGACCGCCGTAAGACATATGTTCGACTTGCTCTTTGATATTATCGGGATACTGTTTATACATACAACTGGGTTGGTCCGGATTATTGTATCCTTCACCCAAAACACCAAAATTTGTTATGGTTAGACCCAATTGTCCGACTGTGGTATAATGGACATAATCTGCCACAGACGTAGATGCTTTCCGCAAAGGTGCCGTATAACGGTCATTTGCAGACAAAAAACCTATCAGTGCTAAAACAGCAAAGAAGAAAAAACGAATATTATTTTTCACAAAACCCTCTAGTTCTAACTGTAAAGATAAGGGCATTTTTCAGTAATGTCAAAAATAAAAATGTATTTTTTAAACACAAGATGTTGGGTTGTATGAATTATATATGCACAAGATGTGTAAATATAGTCGATAAGTCTATAAGTCTATAAGTCGATGAGTCGATAGGTCGATGGGTCGATAAAACAGTAAGTCAAGGAGATGAAAGATTGATAATCAGGAAGTTGAGATGTAAGACGTGAGAAGAGGGACCTGTCATCTCGACCGAAATCCCGATGGATATCGGGATGAAGTGGAGAGATCTATTCATGATACATAAACAAAATCTATGATATAGGTCACATTGACTATAATGATATTTTTACTAACTGATATTCTGATTATTTTATTGCATGAAAAATCACAATTACTATGTTTACATATTGACCAATTACACTAAAAAAGTTTTATATACAGGCGTAACAAATGATCTAGCCCGACGTCTTTATGAACATCGTTATATTGAAAAGGGGTCATTTTGCTATAAATATCGATGTTATTATTTGGTCTATCTTGATTGGTATCAGGATATACATCAGGCAATAGAAAGAGAAAAACAGATCAAAAAATGGAGAAGGGATAAAAAGATCAAATTGATCAAAACCATAAATCCTGATATGAGATTTATAAATTATCTAATTGAAGAACCTTTTTGATCTTATGCTTGAAATAATATTTTGTGACATGAATAGATCTCTCCACTGCGTCACGTTCGCCGAACGGCGAACAGACTTCGGTCGAGATGACATTTTCTCAACGATTAACCATTCTTGATATTTTTTTCCCAAAAAAAATATTCCGAACATTACATCAATAGCTTATATTTTAGCGCGAAGGAGCAGGCCGCATGGTCTGTCGCGGTAAAGGGTAAAAAATTAAAGGATTAGAGATGTTAAAGTCAATTTCACCTCTCGACAGCCGGTATTATAAGCGGGTCGAACCGCTGGGCGATTACTTCTCGGAATATGCATTGATGGGCGCACGAATTTGGGTTGAACTCCAGTATCTATTGGCACTTGATAAAACGGGACTTTTCCAGCCTCTGGGGAAACGAGAGATCAAGCGCATCGAAAAAATGTCTGAAACCTTCACAAAGGAAGATTACGATGCGATCAAGGAGATCGAAGCGACACTTAATCATGATGTTAAATCCTGTGAGATCTATCTTATCCGGGAATTGAAGCTCAGACAACCCAATATGATCCATTTTGGACTGACCTCGGAAGATGTCAATAATCTTTCACACTCCTTATTATTAAAAAAATATCGCGATGAATATCAAATACCGCAATTGAAGTCATTTTTAACCCTTATGGGCAAGAAAATCACTACATGGAAAGGTGTTGCTATGCCGGCCCGGACTCACGGACAAATGGCATCTCCCACTACAGCCGGAAAAGAAATGGCTGTTTTTGCCTCTCGTCTGATGCGACAATACATCGCCCTGAAAAATTTTAAATTTCGCGGGAAGTTAAATGGAGCTTCCGGAAATTATTCTGCTTTTGTTTCAGCCTCCGGTGAGATCAACTGGATGCAATTTTCTAAAAAATTCATTGAAAGCCTCGATCTTGACATGAATCCGGCAACGACCCAGATCGAAGATCATGACACGTGGTCAGAATACTTTTTTATTACCAAGATGATCAACACCATCCTTATTGATTTGAATGAAGACATGTGGATTTATTTGATGCTGGGTTATTTTAAACAGAAGGTAAAGACCGGGGAAGTAGGATCATCAACCATGCCGCATAAGGTTAATCCTATTAATTTTGAGAACAGTGAAGGCAATCTTGGCATTGCGAATTCACTACTTGAACATTTTTCAACAAAATTGAGCCGTTCACGTTTGCAACGAGATCTTTCGGACAGTACGGTGGAACGAAATTTCGGTGTGGCGCTTGCACATGCTTCTCTTGGATTGCTTGAAACACAAAACGGGATGAGTAAATTAACCGTGAATGCCGAATTTTGTGAAAAAGAATTGAATGATTATCCGGAATTGCTGGCGGAACCCATTCAGACTATTTTACGGCGTGAGGGTTTTGCAAATCCATATGAAGTGATGAAAAGCCTGACCCGTGGACACGGCATCACAGTGGCCAATTTGAATAAATTCATTAATTCACTGAAAGTATCCGATGATGTTCGCCGGGAATTAGCCGAATTGCGGGCATTTACCTATACGGGACTTGCCGAGAAGATCTGTACTGAAGTATTGAAAGACATGAAAAAAGGACTTTGAAGAGTTGAATTGCTGAATCGTTGAATTGTTGATGAATACATTATTTCAATCCTTCGACAAATGAAATTGAAATGTCCAATGAATTTATAACCAATATGATCTTTAAAAGGTAAATTAATGAATATAGCGGTAATTGGTTCGGGTGGTCGTGAACATGCCTTGATTTGGAAACTACAGCAGTCTGAATTGGCTGAGAAGATATTTGTCCTTCCCGGAAACGGGGGTACAGATAATCATGTTACTCTTGATGGATCGGATACCGATGCTTTAAAAGTTTTTTGTGAAAAAGAAAATATATCATTGATCGTCGTTGGGCCTGAAGTCCCGCTTGCAAACGGTATTGTTAATGCCTTTGAAGATATGGATATTCTTGTTTTCGGTCCCGACAAAGAAGCCGCTCAATTGGAAGGATCAAAGATATTTTCCAAAAAATTCATGAAGAAATACGGTGTAGCAACCGCAGATTTCCAAACCTTTACAGCTAAAGACGATCCTTCAATCTTAATAAAAGATATGAAGGGCGATCTGGTTATCAAATTTGATGGTTTGGCTGCCGGCAAAGGGGTTTATGTCTGTTCCTCAGAAGAAGCAGCATTTTCAGCTATTGAAGATATAAAAGTTAAATACGGCGATAATGCCGAATACCTGATCGAAAATAAACTGACCGGCCAGGAACTGTCTATTATAGGCGTGACCGATGGGTTGAATATTAATTGTCTTTTACCATCACAGGATCATAAAGCAGCTTACGATGGAGACAAAGGGCCCAATACCGGTGGTATGGGTGCTTATTGTCCGGCACCTTTGGCAACTGAAGAACTCCTGAATATGATTGATGAAACCATCATACTGCCAACCCTGAACGGAATTGAAGCGGAAGGCTTTAATTATAAAGGTGTAATCTATTTTGGTATTATGCTGGATGATGACGGTCCCAAACTGCTTGAATACAATGTACGTTTTGGTGATCCCGAAACTGAAGTTATTTTACCGGCTTTAAAAAGCGATCTGCTTGAATTGATCCTTGCATCTTTCGATGGGTCTTTAGGTGAAATGGAACTTGAGTTCAACGATGAATATTTTGTTGATGTTGTTCTGATTTCCGGCGGATATCCCGGTTCATATGAAAAAGGGAAGAGTATTCACGGATTGGATAAACTGAACGAGTCAACCCTTTGTTTCCATGCCGGGACTAAAAAAGATGCCGGTGAATTGCTGACCTCGGGTGGACGTGTACTGAATATCGTATGTAAAGACATGGATCTGAAGAAAGCTGTTGATACTTGTTATTCGGAGATAAAAAAGATCTCATTTGAAAAAATGACATATAGGACTGATATTGCATTTAAAGCAATAACGTAAGACGTAAGGACCTTCCGGCTGGCGTCCGAACGTAGAGAGGATCTGCCGGATGGTCGAGAAAGAATCGTGAAACGTAAAATGTAAAACGTAAGGTGTAGGAAACAGGCACTTGTCGTGCGAATCCGTCAGCTGACGGAGTAGAATGATGCTTGTTCCGAATGAGCTATGAAAACATTGAAAAGACATCGCGGTTTACAATCCGGCTCGACTTCGGTCTTAACCTTGATCTTAGCCTTAACCTTAGTCTTATTCCTAAGCTCCTGCATCGAGTATCGTGAAGAATTGTGGTTGGAAAAGGATAATTCGGGAAGCTTGGTTTTTGAGATCGGACTTCCACAGCATACAAGCATTGAAGATGACGAGATCTCTGAATTAAGTATCGTTTCTCTTTGTGATACCATAGACGGATTGAATGTTACCGGACACAGTACTTACATGATCGAGGATATCACCTGGATCCATGTTGATCTTGAATTTGAAGATATCCTTTTATTGAACGAGATAGAGAACGAGTGGTTCGGTGAGATCTACATCACCGAAGATGAAGATGGAAACCGACAGCTTAAACGCTTTATCACCATGAGCGATACGATCAATGTCAGTAACAACGAATTCGGGAACATGCTGAAACATGCTATGCTGGGACAATATTCCTGGATCTACACGATGCATTTTCCGGACAAGCTTTATGAAACAAACGCTCCCATCGCAAGAACGGATACATTGACAAATACGGCGATCTGGGAATACAATCTAGCCTCACTGATCAACGAACAAAAGATCATGACCGGACGATACCGGTATCAACGAGGCTTAAAAGAATACCTGCAAAACTTTTTTAAGCGATAAAACAATGAAAAAACGCATTGCAATCTTTATCTCGGGCCGCGGAAGTAATATGGATGCCATACTCCGTCAGATGCGGGACGGGATTTTACGTGATGCCTGTGAACTTGTTCTGGTTTTTTCCAATAACCCCAAAGCAAAAGGATTGGAAACGGCAAAAAATGCCGGGATCCCTACGTATTGTATTTCATCCCAAGGAAAGAACCGGGAAGATTTTGACCGGGAAGTGATCAACTTTCTTGCGCCTCTAAAGATCGATTACATTATTCTTGCCGGCTACATGCGTTTATTAAGTCCCTTATTCATTCGAACATATCAAAAACGTATTATCAATATTCATCCGGCGGATACGCATGCTTTTCAGGGAGTGGGAGGGTACGATTGGGCATTTGAAAATAAACTCAAGAAAACTCACCTTACTGTCCATTATGTAGATGAAGGCATGGACACCGGGGATATTATTGAACAGCGTGAATTGGATATCAGTGGAATGACAACACTGGAGGAGATCGAAAAGGCCGGACTGGCGCTTGAACATAAAATGTTCAGTGAGGTCCTGAAAAAACTATTTGAAAATGAACAATAATTTTGTACAAAAGTGAATGGAACAAAATAAGACCATTTACTGATGTACAAATAAAAGGAGAGCTTATTCAATGTGTGGCATATTGGGAATTTGCGGATTTGAAGACGTATCAAGTGAATTAGTGAACGGTCTTATATCGATTCAACATCGCGGACAGGATGCTGCGGGTATATTGACCTACAGTGATGGACGCTTTAATATGCATAAAGGGACCGGATATGTTTCTCAGGCTTTCCGGAAAGTGGATATTTCACGTTTTGAAGGAAATGTTGGACTTGGGCACGTACGTTATGCGACAATAGGTTCTACTGAAGCCATTGACGCGCAACCTTTTGCCGTCAATTATCCTTACGGTATTGCCATGGTCCACAATGGCAATGTGATCAACTTTGTTAAACTACGCAAGGTTCTGAACGATAATTTTCATCGTATGGTAGAAACATCCAATGATGTGGAATTGCTCCTTTACACTTTTGCCACTTATCTTCAGGAAAAAAATCTCTCTCATATCGGAATGGAAGATCTTTACGAAACTGTTGAATTTGTCCAGGAAACGGTCAAAGGTGCTTATTCTTGTATTACCTACATTAAAGGTAAAGGTTTTCTTGCTTTTACCGATCCTTACGGTATTCGACCCCTGATGATGGGAAAGAAAGTGACCGAAAAAGGTACAAAATATATTTTTTCTTCCGAGACGGCCGTTTTTGATTATTTGGGTTACGATTATGTCAGAGATCTTGAAGCGGGAGAAGCTGTTTTTATTGATATGGATAACAAATTGCATTCCAAAATATTAAAACGCAAAAAAGAAGCTTTTTGTGTCTTTGAATACATCTATTTTGCACGTGAGGACTCCGTTTTTCGTCAACGACTTGTAGCTTCAGAACGTGTTCGAATGGGAAAAGCTCTCAAGGAACGTCTCGAAGAGGCAGAAGTTAAACCAGACATCATCATTGACGTGCCGAATTCGGCTTATTTCTTTGCATCGGGTTTGGCTGAAGAAATCAATGTTCCATATCGACGCGGACTGGCAAAGAACCGTTTTGTGGGACGTAGCTTTATTACACCCAATGCCGAATTGCGCAAACGTGTCGTTCGCCAAAAATTGAATCCTATTCGTGATATTATTGAAGGTAAAAAGATCGCTGTCGTGGATGATTCCATTGTACGTGGTACAACCTCACGGCATATTGTCCATATGTTAAAAGAATTCGGCGCAAAAGAAGTCTATTTTATCTCCGCATCTCCTCCCGTTAAATATCCGTGTATTTACGGTATCGATATGTCAGTAAAAAAAGAATTGATCGCAGCGAATTGCACGGTTGATGAGATTGCTGAAAGTCTTGGATGCGAGAAAGTGGTTTATCAAACCTTAGAAGGTCTGCGTGAATTGTACAACGATCTTCCCATTTGCGATGCCTGTTTCTCGGGGGATTATCCTACCGGGATCACACAGGAGATATTGGACCAAATTGAATCTGAAAAATTAAAATCCGACCGGGTCTAACCCGCTAATTGCTTAAAAGGAGCATAGATTATGAAGAGTGAGAAAACAATAACAAAAGCTTTGACCTTTGATGATGTTCTCGTTGTTCCGGCACACAGTTTGGTTTTGCCGAGCGAGGTATCAACGGAAACTTACATTACCAAAGATATAAAATTAAATATCCCTTTTGTTTCTGCTGCCATGGACACCGTAACGGAAGCACAGTTGGCGATCGCGATTGCTCAGGAAGGCGGTTTGGGATTTATACATAAAAATATGAGCATTGAACGCCAGGCTGCCGAGGTGGACAAGGTCAAACGCTCCGAAAGCGGTATGATCATTAATCCTATTACCATCGATCCAAACAAACCGATCGGTGAAGCTCTTGCCTTGATGGCACGATTTCATATTTCGGGTGTTCCGGTTGTGCAAAAAGGCAAGTTAGTTGGAATTATTACGAATCGTGATCTACGTTTTGTTACAGAAAAAGACCATAAAGCAAAAGTATCCGAGTATATGACCTCTGAAAATTTGATCACAACACCCATGGGAACCACGCTTGAAGAAGCAATCAAACCACTGCAAAAACACCGGATTGAAAAACTACCCGTTGTAGATGAAAAGGGTCATTTAGTCGGATTGATCACAATAAAAGATATCCGCAAAAAAATGAAATACCCAAAAGCCGTGAAGGATGAAGTCGGACGATTGAGAGTGGGTGCTGCTGTAGGGGTCTCGGGTGATTACATGGAACGCGTCGCTGCCTTAGTTGAGGCTAAGGTCGACATTATAACAGTAGATACGGCTCACGGACATTCCGAAAAAGTGCTTAAAGCGGTTGAAAAGATTAAAAAAGCTTATCCGAATTTGCCTTTAGTGGCAGGCAATGTAGCAACATATTCCGCCACGAAAGATCTGGTAGCTGCCGGTGCCGATTGTGTAAAAGTCGGTATCGGACCGGGTTCTATCTGTACGACCCGTGTGGTTGCCGGTGTGGGTGTTCCGCAATTAACCGCAGTCATGGAATGTGCACGTGCGGCGAAGGAAGCAGGGATCCCCATTATTGCAGACGGCGGTATCAAATACTCAGGTGATGCGGTTAAAGCATTGGCGGCTGGCGCTTCGGTTGTTATGATCGGGTCGCTCTTCGGCGGGACTAAAGAATCTCCCGGGGAAGTTGAATTATATCAAGGTCGTCGTTATAAGGTATATCGCGGTATGGGTTCGCTCGCCGCTATGAAAGAAGGATCATCTGACAGATATTTTCAGGAAGAAAAAAACGCTTCGGGCAAATTTGTCCCCGAAGGAATAGAAGGCCGGGTTCATTATAAAGGTGAATTGGCCGATGTTGTTTTCCAGTTGGTTGGTGGTTTGCAAAGCGGAATGGGTTATGCCGGAGCACCGTCGATCAAGGAGCTTGGAGAAAATGCTCAATTTGTCCAGATCACCAATGCCGGTCTGCGTGAAAGCCATGTGCATGACGTACTGATCACAAAAGAAGCACCAAATTATTGGGTAGAAGAGAAATAGAAGGCAAAAGGCAAAAGTAAAAAGGCAAAATAGTCTGTCATCTCGACCGGAGCGCAGTCCCAAAGGGGCAAACGAAGTGGAGAGATCTATTTATGAGAAGAAGCATGAAGAAAAGGAAAAAGGAATAGTTGAAAAGTTGAAGAATCGAAACTCACGGGTCATCCTGAAACGACCCCGAAACATCGGGGGCGGGTTCAGCCCGTCCGCTGACGGGGTCTCGTAGGGAGATCTCAGTGAGAGTCAACGAAAATCAAATTATCGAAAGTTGTTTAGCAAAAAAAAACAAGAAAGGAAAAAAATGAAAAAAGTTAAAATGATCATGATCTTGATTCTAATTTCATTTTTTGTTTTTTGCTGTTTCCAGGAAGAAGACAGTGACTTCCCTTATGATGTCACGGCATTTTTTAGTCAAGATTCTGTTTCATCGGAAGAAAATATTATAATTTTTGTAAGAACCGATAATTCATTTTCAAATTGCAATTATGGGATTATATACGATTCATCTGTTAATAACCGGGAAATCAGTATTGAATTTAATGATATATTTATTCCGGATATTGTTCTGCCGGCTTGCGGACCCGCATCGGCATATATTGATTTACAATTAGCAAGCCATACGGGAACGTATAATATAAAGTTTGAAAATCAGGGAATTGAAAATACTGCTGAACTTGTATTTGATGATGGGATATGTATTTTAGAAGCGGTAAATACGACGAACGTAACTGTATTGAAAGATACTCTGTATCTGAAATAGTAAGTAGAATTAATAATCATGGAGTTTAAATTTAAGTTGTAAAGGGCTAAACTGTCGAGAGCCGAAAGTCAAGTAAAAGATTTCTGATCATCAACTATCAACCATCAACCATCAACCATCGACTTAAACCTCTAAACCTTAAACCCTTAAACCTAAAACCGGTTGAAATTCTTGAAATACATGTGAGTCCATATTGACTATGGAGATATTGAAATGAAACGAAAGTTATTATTACATACCTGCTGCGCCATCTGCGCCTCCGCTTGCGTTGAAAGATTACGCTCGGAAGAGATCGAGCCGGTGCTTTTTTTCTCGAATCATAATATTGCACCTAAAAAAGAGTATGATAAACGCCTCGAATCTACAAGAAAACTGGCGAAAAGCTGGAATGTTGAATTGATCGAGGATACGTATGATCATAACAACTGGCTAAAAGCGGTAGAAGGGTACGAGAATGAACCCGAACGCGGGTTACGCTGCAATCGGTGTTTTGCATATAGTTTGGCACGGACCTCTCAATATGCCGAATCGAACGGCATTAACGCATTTACAACAACGCTCACCGTTTCACCTCACAAGGTCAGTCAAACGATCTTTGAGATCGGCAAGCAATACCCTGGATATGAACCCTGGGATTTTAAGAAAAAAGACGGTTTCAAACGAAGCAATGAACTGAGTCGCGAATTGGAACTCTATCGTCAAAATTATTGCGGTTGTGAATTTTCCCTCCGTGATATGCGACCGGAATAAGGGTTTAGACACGATATTATTTGACAGGATAACAGGATATAGTGGATTGCTTTTTGACAGGATAACAGGATATA
>CAYNBL010000006.1:0-2071 GCA_964395205.1 uncultured bacterium
AACAATTATATCCCATGAAGCTTACAGGTATTCGTTTAAGAATTGACGATGCAGCGACCACAGGTTCCTTGTTTGTCGATCGCATTCGTGTTATTTATCCTACCTGGACAACTATTGGTGATACGAATGGTATGCTTCCAAGTGATTGCTGTTTATATCAAAACTACCCCAACCCTTTCAACCCAACGACAACTCTTCAATACAGTCTTCCAGAACAATCCGATATAAGACTCAACATATTCGACATCACTGGCCGAAAGATCAAACAATGGTCAATCTCCAACCAACAACCAGGCTGGCACGAGGTGATCTGGGACGGAAACGATATGAATGGTAATACGGTTTCGACCGGTGTTTATATTTATAGTCTGCAGGCAGGTGACTTTGTAGATACGAAGAAAATGGTATTCATGAAATAAAGATTAAAGATAAAAGTTTAAAGAATAAAGTAGGAGCTCAATTTGAGCTCCTTTTTTAGAAATAGCATAAAGTGTTATTAAGCTTAAATACGAACACCGAACAATTGAGCAATCGAACAATTGAAGTTTAATTTTTAAATCGATGATTCGAATGTTCACCTGCCCTCCGTAGCTTTAGCGTAGGAGGATGATTCGATATTCACTCTCATTCTCACCCTCTCCCCATCTCCCTTTCTCCCCCTCGCATTTTAAAATGTCACAAAACATTTTTCATAAAAAATCATCCTATAAAAACAAAACTCCCCATGTTTGGGAAGTTTTGGTAGCCCCTCAAGTACTTGAACCTAGAACAAACGGATTAAGAGGTCAGTGTTCGCCCTTTGTCCATGCAGGTTTTACGGTTCATGTGTAGCAAAATGTGGCTGGTGAAACGGAAAAGGTGTTTTTGTTAGCTTTTTCTTGGGTTTTACAAACATAATTGACCCTATGTAAACACATTTGTTTATTCTATATCTCATAGTGTGTGCAATTTATATGTGTTGTTTTTTACTTGATTTATAGAATACATAGCGATAATATATGATGAACAATATATGATGAACAATTAAAAAGTAAGAAAGCGAGATTTCAATGTATTGGACTTTGCGGTTATTTATTAAATTAGATTTGAGTCCAAGTCGCATTTCAAAACCCCATAAAATCTATCACAATTTTCCATATCCCACATAGTACATGATCTTATTCTTTCTAAAACATATTGTTATCGAATTAATTCCTTGCTTTATTCTTTAGTAAATACCAGTAATTGGTGAAATGAGATATTTTTAATTTAGAGTACTTAATCTAATAATCTAAGAAATGGAGAAAAAATGAAAAAGATACTAAGAATACTGTATTTGTTATTTGGTATTTTTATCATATTGCAAGCTGGTGATTATGATGAAATTCAAAAATTGGTGGCCTCAGATCGTACAGCAGGTGATAATTTTAGCAATAGTGTCTCGATCTCAGGTGATTATGCCATCGTTGGAGCTTATTATGAAGATGAAGACGCTTTAGGGGACAATTATATGGATGCTGCCGGCTCGGCCTATATCTTCAAACGCGATGGAACAAGCTGGACTCAAGAAGCTAAATTGGTGGCATCAGACAGAGCAACAGCTGATCATTTTGGCTTCAGTGTCTCGATCTCAGGTGATTATGCCATTGTTGGAACTTTTTATGACGATGAAGATGCTTTAGGGAATAACACTCTGAATGATGCCGGCTCGGCCTATATATTCAAACGGGATGGAACAAACTGGACTCAAGAAGCTAAATTGGTTGCATCAGACAGAGCGGAAACTGATAGGTTCGGACGAAGTGTCTCGATCTCAGGTGATTATGCCATTGTTGGAGCTTTTCATGAAGATGAAGATGCTTCAGGAAATAACACTCAGAGTAATGCCGGCTCGGCCTATATATTTATGCGTGACGGAACAAGCTGGAGTCAACAAGCAAAATTGGTTGCTTCAGACAGAGCGGTAGATGATTATTTTGGCAAGAGTGTCTCAATCTCAGGTGATTATGCTATTGTTGGAGCATCTTCTGAAAATGAAGATGCTTCTGGGGACAATTATATGTATGATTCCGGCTCGGCCTATATCTTCAAA